>NZ_JBHYJI010000005.1:0-255017 GCF_042740435.1 Streptomyces sp. NPDC059002
CGTCAGCCCGGACCGGTCAGGGCTCGAACGGCGTCAGGATGAACATCGGGATCTCCCGCGTCGTCTTCTTCACGTAGTCGGTGTAGGCGGGCCAGACGGCCACCGCCCGCTCCCACCAGACCTGCCGCTCGGCGTCGGTGGCGATGCGTGCGCGGTAGTCCTTGCGCACCGGGCCGTCCTGCAGTTCCACATGCGGGTGGGCGATGAGGTTGTGGTACCAGGACGGGTGCGCGGGGGCGCCGCCCTTGGAAGCGACCAGTGCATACTCCCCGTCGTGCTCCACGCGCATCAGGGGATTCTTGCGGAGCTTGCCGCTCTTGGCGCCGACCGAGGTCAGCAGAATCACGGGCTTGCCCTCGAAGGTCGCGCCCTCGGTCCCGCCGGAGCTCTCGAACAGCTCGGCCTGCTTGTTCGCCCAGACCCAAGTCCCGGGCTCGTACTCTCCAGTCAGAGGCATGACCGTCCAACGCGGCACGGGCGCCGATTGTTCCTGGGCGCTGCCCCACGGGTTCCGGCCGTTACTCCTGCGGCAGGTGACCCGTGGCGGCGCGCGCATACGAGTACAGCGCGGTGATCACCTCGTGCGGGGACCTGCGCCCCGCGAGGACATGCATCTGGTAACCGTCCTCCAGCGCAACGAAGTTGGCGGCCACCAGGCGTGCGGGCTCGGCCAGGACGAAGTGGCCCTGGGACGCGCCGAGGATGAGGATGCTCTGGTAGACGGAGATCTGACGCTCCACGAACACGCTGTCGAGCGAGGCCGCCTTGGGGTCGCGCAGCGTGCGCGGCCAGTACTCGAACAGCAGCCGGGGCAGCCGGTCCTGCGGCCCTGTCGCCACGCCGTGGTGGATGCAGTCGCGCAGCTGCTCCCGCGCGTCGTCGTGCCGTGCCGCCGCCTGTTCGCGGGCCTGGCAGAACCGCTCGATGCCCTGCTGGAACGTCTCGTACATCAGGGCGTCGAGGTCTTCGTAGTAGTAGAGGACCGCCGCCGGGGTGACGCCCGCCTCCTGGGCCACGTCCCGCAGTCGCAGCCCTTCGAGTCCGCGGCTGAGGAGCGCCCGCTCCGCGGCCTCGCTCAACTGGGCCCGCCGGGCCTCCTGATCCTTGCGCCGCGCCACCGTGCCCCCTCGCCGTTCGCCGCCGCACCCTTCAGCTAATTCTCTGAAGTGCAGGCAAAAGATACATCCCTGGGTCTTGACGCTGACAGCGCCAGTTTCTTAAATCTCCATTTAGCGAATCCGGTGCCGAACCTTCCTGTGGAGGCCCTCATGCCCACCGATGCCGCCGGAGTCCCCCCGGACAAGGGGCTCAGGAGCGATTCCGTCGGACTGCTCGCCACCGTCGCCCTCGGGCTCGCCTCCGTCGCGCCCGCCTACAGCATCGCCGTCACGCTCGGCCTGGTGACGCTGACCGTCGGGGACCTGGCACCGGCGGCCCTGCTGCTCGGCTTCGTGCCGATCCTCCTCACCGCGTTCGCCTTTCGGGCGCTGAACCGGGAGATGCCGGACTGCGGCACCACCTTCGTGTGGAACACCCGGGTGTTCGGCCCTGTCGCGGGCTGGCTGGCGGGCGGCTGGACGCCCCTCGTCGCCACCGTGCTCGCCATGACGGCGCTCGCGCGGGTCGGGGCGGGCGCGCTCCTCGGCTTCGCCGGTCTGGACGCGGCGGCGGACGGCAGCCTCGTCGTCACGGCCACCGCCGTCCTGTTGCTCGCCCTCACCGCCCTGGTCGCCTACCGAGGGGTGCGGCTCGCGGCCCGGGTGCAGTACGCGATGCTCGGCCTCCAGCTTCTCGCGCTCCTTGCGTTCGGCTGCGCGGCCCTGGTCAGGAACGGGGCCGCGACGCCGTCCCTGGAGTGGTTCAATCCCCTCGGCTTCGCCGACTTCGGCTCCTTCGCCGAGGCCGTCCTGCTGTGCCTGTACATCTACTGGGGCTGGGACGCGCTGATCACCTTCAATGAAGAGACCGCCGACAGCGGGCGCACCCCGGGCAGGGCGGCGCTGATCTCCACCGTCCTGCTGCTCGTCACGTACCTCTTCACGGCGTTCGCCACGATCTCCTTCGCGGGCACCGGCAGTTCGGGCCTGGGCCTTGGCAACACGGCGGTCGCGGCCGACGTCCTCACCGGCCTCGGCCCCGCCGTGCTCGGCGACGCCCTCGCCAGGGCCGTCCAGCTGGCGATCGGCGTCTCGGCGGTCGGCGCCCTCCTCACCTGCGCCGCCGCGGCCCCGCGCACCGCCCTGTCGATGTCGGCCCACGGCGCGCTGCCCCGTGTCTTCGCCCGCATGCACCCACGGCACCGCACCCCCGCCTTCGGCACGGCGTTCTTCGGCACGGCGGCGGCCGCCGTCCTCGTCCTGCTCACCGTCGTATCCGCCGACTTCCTCGGCGACGCGATCCTGTGCATCGGCCTCCTCATCGCCCTCTACTACGGCATCACCGGTCTGGCCTGCGCCTGGCACTTCCGTCATCAACTGCGCGGCTCCGTCACGGACGTGCTCGTCAAGGGCGTCATGCCGTGCCTCGGCGGCCTGATGATGCTCGCGGCCTTCGCCCGCAGCGCCTACGACATGTTCGCGCCCGCGTACGGCAGTACCTCCCTCGGCGGCGTCGGCGGAGTCTTCCTGCTCGGCGTCGGCTCGATCCTGCTGGGCGCCGCCGCCATGACCGTGCTCCGCACCCGTCACATCGGCTTCTTCCGGCACGGCCGCACGGCCGTCACCTGCCTCACCGTCACGGAGAACTGAACCGCCATGCGCACCCTCGCCATCGCCGCCGTCCAGACCACCCCCGTCACCCACGACCTGACCGCCAGCTTCGGACGCTTCGCGGGCCAGGTGCGCGCGGTGCGCGCGACGTTCCCGCACGTCCAACTCGTCGTCGTGCCCGAGCTGATGCTCAGCGCCGAGGCCCCGCTCCTCACGGACCACGGCGACTGGATGGCCGAGTCGTCCTTCGCCGTCCCCGGCCCGCTCACCGAGAGGCTCGGCGCGCTCGCCAGGGAGACAGGCCTGTGGCTGGTGCCCGGCAGCGTCTACGAGAAGGCAGACGACGGACACACCTACAACACCGCCCTCGCGATCTCCCCGGACGGCGAGATCGCCGCCCGCTACCGCAAGGTGTTCCCCTGGCAGCCCTACGAACGGACCGCGCCCGGCAACGAGTTCATCGTCTTCGACCTGCCGGGAATCGGCCGCGCGGGCCTCGCCATCTGCTACGACGGCTCCTTCCCCGAGACGGCACGGCAACTCGCCTGGCTGGGCGCCGAGGTGATCATCCAGCCCACCCTCACCACCACCCGCGACCGCGAGATGGAACTCGTCTGCGCTCGGGCCAACGCCTGGACCAACCAGGTGTACGTCGTCAGCGTCAACGCCGCCGACCCTGCGGGCGTCGGCGCCAGCCTGATCGTCGACCCCGAGGGCATCGTGCGCCAGCAGGCGGGCGGCGGCGAGGAAGTCCTCGTGGACGTCCTCGACCTCGACACCGTCACCCGCGTCCGCGCCTACGGCTCCGCGGGCCTCAACCGCCCCTGGGCCCAACTCGCCCGCTACGGCGACCGCGTCACACTCCCCATGTACGGCGGCAGCTTCCATCAGGCCCCCTGGAACACCCGGCCGAACCCCTGAACTCCCGGGCGCGGACAGGTGGTTCGGTCACGACGTGCCGATCTGATGGGCCACGGCCCACGTCCAGTACTCCGCCACGGTCTGCTGCCGCGCCTCCACGGCCCGCGCCCGGGAGAGCGGCATGTCCTTCGGGACCTCCGCCCGCGCCCCGAGGTCCGGCGCGGCCCGCGCGTCGGAGAGGATCGCGTGCGCCCCGGCCGCCTCGTGCGCCCAGGGATAGGTGGCGAACACATACGACGACCCGGGATCGGGCTGCGCCTCGCTGTCCGTCTGCGTGACGGTGACCGTGCCGTGCAGAACCCCCTTGAAGACCCGGCCCACACGCACCTCGTACACCTCGGACGGCAGCTCGGCGATCTCCTCGTGCCCCGTGTGCCGCAGCACGGTGCCGTGGAACACATCACGGGCCGAACCCACCAACTGCCTCGGATCGGACGGGTCGTACGAAGTGGTGGCCTCACCGGCGGCGGGCGCGGCAGGGCGGGCGAGGGAGTACAGGCTCCAGGCGGTGCCGGTCAGGACCGCCGCGGCCGCCGCGCCGACAGCGAGCGGGCGGGCGACGCGCCTGCCGATTCCACGGACGTCGTGCATGGCGCCGCCTCAGTCCCACAGCCGGTGATAGTTCCTGCGGTCCCGCGCGCTGGGCCTGCCTCTGTCCATGTCCTCGACTCTCGGTGCCATCAACGTCGCGTACCAGGAAGGGTGTTTGTGGCAGAACCCGAGGGCGTGACCGAGCTCGTGGGCCGCGATGGCCCGGCGGAACCCGGTGTCTCCGTAGTACTTGCCCCTGCCGAGCAGGGCGTCGTTCATCAGGAGCACGTCCGTACCTTCCCGTCCGTCCCAGTACCCCAGGGTCTTGTGCCAGTCCCCGTCGGTCCGGTCGACGTCCGACCATTCCAGATCCGCGATCCGCGAGGCGTCGTCCGCAGGGAACTTCACCCGGTCGAGTCCACGCGCCGACCACACCCGGTGGGCGTGCCCGCGCGCGTCGTCGTACTTCGTCTCGTCCTCCCACGCGATCTCGCCGCCGTCGACCGACGAACGGCCACGGGAGTCCTTTCCGCCGCCCAGACATGAGGCCGGTGCCGCGCTCCGTGCCGGAGCGGGCGGTGCCGCGACCACTCCGAGAGCGAGGGCCGCCGCCGCGACCAGGGCGACGGAAGGGCTGCGCGAGAGCAGGGACACGGACGGCTCCTCGGCGTCGGGACAGCGGCGTCGGCCGCCGCCGGGAGATCCGTATCCGCTCACGGCGGCCCGGCACGCGCTCCGGGCTCCGCTCTCACCCGGTCGGGCGGGGCCCGGCACCGACGCCGGTCGGCACCGGGCCTTCGCGCACCGGGCCCCGCTCGCCCGCCGAGGGGTCAGCGCCCGTCCTCCGTAAGGAAGTCGAGCAGAATCTTCCGGCTGGTCTGGGACGTCAGGCTGCCGTACGCGTCGTCGAAGGCGTGCTCGGCGAAGGGCAGCTCCTTCACCTCCGTGTCGACACCGCGCTTCCTGAGCGCGTCGCCCAGCGCGGTGACCGTCTCGGGGCGGGCGCTGCGGTCGCGGTCGCCGACCACGAGCAGGGTGCGGGGCAGCCCGGTCCTGACGGCGGCGGTGGGGGAGACCTCGCGGTAGCGCTCCGGGTACCGCTCGGGCGTGCCGCCGGTGAACAGCTCGGCCGCCTCCCGGGAGCCCGCCACGTCGTCCCGCCACATCTGGGCGACGTCGGTGCCCGGATAGAACCCGACGACTGAGGCCGGGGGTTCGGGCGTACGACCGCAGGAGGAGGTGATCGCGCCGCTCTGGAGCCGGTACGCGGCGTTCATCGCCAGCGTGCCGCCCGCCGACATGCCGCCGAGGGATATGCGGGAGGCGTCGACGCCGAACCGGTCCGCATGCTCCTGGACCCAGCCGAGCGCGCACACCAGGTCCTGCGGCGCCTTGTTCCAGGTGGGCCGGTCGCGGGTGGCGAGGCGATAGTCGACGGCGAACGCGGCGACGCCGTGCTCGGCCAGCCAGCGGCCGGTCCCGCGCAGATCGCTCTTGTCGAAGGTGTGGAAGCCGCCGGCGTGGGCGAGGACGACAGCGGGTGTCCGTCGTCCCGGTGCCTTCTTCGGGAGGTAGGCGTCCACCCGCAGCGGCTCGCCCTCGGGATCGGCGTACGTCACCGTACGGTCCGGTTCCACCGCCGGATAAGCGAGTTCGCCGAAGACATCGCCCCAGGAAACGTCCGTCCCCGCCTTGCGCGCGGCGGAGAACTGTATGCCGCCGATGACGAGCGAGCCCACCGCGGCAAGCGCCGTGACCACCGTCGCCGTACGCCCCCAGCGCACCAGACCGGCGCGCCAGGCCAGCACCGCGAGGACCAGACCGGCGAGCGCGAGCAGCGCGATGTGGAACGGATACTGCCCGCCGAGGACCGGACCGATCACTCCGAGCTTGGGTATCGCCGGGACGTACGCGCCGAGCACGACGGCCGCGGTGAGCAGCGCGAGGAGCGAGGCGAGCACGGCGGCGCCCGTCCGCAGCAGCTGGCGCACGGCACCGCCCGTCCGTCGCGTCGTCGCATACGTGTCTGTCGCCATGGCGGTGCTCCCGAGCGGGCGTGGGCCGGTCTGCCTGTCAGGGATGAGCGTGCGCTCCCGGCCGTGTAGTCCGCGTCCCACCACGGAGCCAAGCTGCCCGTAGCTCTCAGGTATGTCGAACAGGAATCGAGTATGTCGAACAGGAATCGAGAACGTCCGCACCCGCGATCACGCCGACGCCCGCGAGAACGCGCACGCCCGCGAGAACGCGCACGCCCGCGAGAACGCGCACGCCCGTGACGGCCGCGCACGCCCGCGACGACCGCAGCACCCCGCCTCAGTCGAACCGCAGGACGCGCGGGGCGAACGTGCCCTCGGGGCCGTCGGCGCGGCCGACCGACCACACCGTCTTCGTGCCCGGCACCGGCGCGAGCCGCAGCGTCCAGGATTCGCCCTCCCCGGCCACCGCCGGTTCGCTGTGCTCGGTGAAGGACTGTCCGTTCCAGGCAAGGAAGTCCGGCCCGGGGACCAGCGGCGGGTTGCTGCCCGGTGGGGCCCACTTCAAGGAGCGTTCCACCGAGACCCAGCCCAGCGCGCCGGACGCGTCGGGGACCAGGGAACCGATCGAGCCGAAGTCGGCGGGCACGGTCACCCGGTTCCACTTCTGCCCGTCCCAGTGGACCATCAGGGGCGGAATCGGCCGACCCGGCGGGCCGCCGACGAACCCGGCCGTGCCGCCCGCCCACACCTCCGTCGGCGAGACCGCGAGCACGCTGCCCAGGGCCGACCGCGGGAAGCCGTCCACGACGGTCTGCTCCCACGCCTGCCCGTTCCAGTGGGACACGGCCGCACCCGAGGCGGTGGCGCCCGCTGCCCAGACGTCGTCGGCCGCCAGGATGTGCAGGCCGTACACGGATCCCTGCGGCACGGGCACGTCCCGCCAGCCGCGCCCGTCCCTGCGCAGCAGTACCTGCGCGCCGTCCCGTGAACCGATCAGCCAGGTCTCACCGCCGCCGGCGACGACTTTGGTCAGGACCACACCGCGCGGCGGCCGGGTCTCGGACCAGGTCTTGCCGTCGAAGCGGAGCAGGCGTGCGCCGCCCGCCGCGTCGCGGCCGACCGCCCAGACCGCGGTCGGCGAGGTCGCGACGACGGACAGCAGCTCGCCCTGCCAGCCGATCCCCTGCAGACTCTGGCGCTGCCACGCGGTGCCGTCCCAGCGCAGCATCAGCGGGTAGCCCGGTGCTTCGCGCCCGACGGCGTCGGTGCCCACCGCCCAGGCCAGGGCGGGCCCGAACGCCACGGCCTCGTTCAGCCCGGCCTGCGGACGCACCTGCGCCGGGACCGGAACGTGTTTCCAGGACGGGGTGTCCGCTGATGCCGATGCCGATGCCGATGCCGAGGTCGCGGTCGTAGCCATGACGCTCACGACGGCCATGACGGTCATGACCGCAGCGAGGGCCGCGACGAGAAGTCTTCGTGCCACGGGAAGTCTTCGTGCCAGGGGAAGTCTTCGTGGCAGGGGAACTCGGCGTGCCATGGTCAGCCTCCCAGCCGTTCGCTCATCAGGTTCGGTTTCGCCCCGTAGATCTCGACGGTCCCGAAGGACATGAGCGACGATCCGACGGTCTCCAGCACATCCGGTTTGACGCGGAGCGCGTTCGTGCGCTCCGGGCCGTAGGAGAAGGTGGTGCGGGAGCCGCCCACCCGTGCGTACTTCGACTGGAACGCGCGGTCGCTGCGCACCGGCAGCCACAGCGCGCCGTCCGGGCCGCGCACCATGCCCTCGGTGTAGGTGTCGCCCAGGGGCGGGCGGCTGGTGTGCCAGGCGTGCCCGTTCCAGGTCATCAGGTAGGTGCGGGCCACGCCGTCGGTGTACTGGCTGCCGCCGATCGTGACCCGGCCGGAGGGTTCGGGGAGGATCGTGTGCACGTTGCTGTTCGGCGGCAGCGGCACCTTCGCGTCCCGCCACTCCGTGCCGTCCCAGCGCAGGACGCCGGTCCCGGTGTCGGTGTCCGCCCAGGCCCAGACGTCGGAGGCGGTCCGCGCGGTGATCCCCATCAGGTACCGCACGCCGTCCGGGGTGGACTGCGTGGTCCAGCGTGCACCGTCGTAGTGCAGCACCTTCAGGCCGGTGTCGTCCTCACCGACCACCCACGCGGCACCAGGGACCGCGGTGAAGTCCTGGTAGGTCCACAGGGTTTGGGGCAGCGGGACGGTGCTCCACCCGCTCGCCGACCGGCGCAGGATGTCCCCCTCGCCCGCGCGGTTCTGGAAGATCCACACCTCTTCGCCGACGAACTGCACCCTGCCGAGCCAGCCCGGTCCACCGGCGCCGGGGAAGGCCGTGTCCCGGCTCCATGCCGTGCCGTCCCACCGGTACAGCATCGGCCGCGGTCCGTCGGCGGCCTGCTCGTACCCGGTGGCCCACGCCTCGTCCGGCCCGCGGGCGGCGAGATCCTTCACGGTCACCGGCGGGGTCGCCGCGGGGACCGGCAGCGCCGACCAGCCCGGCGGTCCCGCGGCCGCGGCCGGTGTCACGGCCATACCCGGCGACACCACAGCGGCGCACGCGAGCACGAGACAGACGATGACCGCACGGAGACCGCTCACGAGACCCTCCAGGGCGCGAAGGCCGCAGAGCGTAGGGGCGTTCGCCCACCCATGCACAGACGGCAACCGGCCATCACGGTTCCCGCGGGCCCCGGGACCCGGCCGACGCCCGCCGACCCACCATGCGTTAGAAAGGCATCAAGAACTCGTCAAGACAATCGGGGGCGAACGTGCCGCGGCAGGACATACCTGCGGAGTATCTCGACGGCTATGCCCGCATCCTCGCCGACGCCTCGGCGACCGGGCGCAGGCTGACCCGCGACGAACTGGATTCGCGGCGTGCGCTGGGGGAGCGGGCGGCCGACGCGGGACATGGACTGCGGGCCCTGGTGGGCGCGTACCTGGCGGCGACCCGCGCACACTGGCCCGGCGCGCAAGCGGCATCGGCCGACAGCGCGCTGGCCGCCGCCGAGCAGGCCGTTGACGCGTTCGCCGAGGGCTACGAGAGGGCCCAGCGGCTCGCCGTACGGCAAGAGGAGGCCGCCCGGCGTGAGTTCATCGACGACCTCTTGTACGGACGCAGCGACCTGGGACTGCTCGCCGAGCGCGCGGAACGCTTCGGGCTCCGCCTCTCCTACGAACACGCGGTCGCCGTCGCCCAGGGCACGAGCGGCTACGAGGACGGGCATGCCGTTCCCCGCGAGGTCGAGCGCGCCCTGATCGGCCGGTTCGGCGACCGGAGCATCCTCCTCACCACGAAGGACGGCCGCCTGGTGTGCATCGCGCCCGGCGACCAGGACGAGGTCCTCGCCTTCTTCGCCAAGCACGCCTACGCGGCCACCGACGGCGGCCGCGTCGCCATCGGCCGTCCGCAGCCCGGTCCCGGCGGTGTCGTCCAGTCGTACGAAGAAGCGCTCAACGCCCTCGATCTGGCGGAGCGCCTGGAGCTCGACGATCCGGTGCTGCGCGCCGCCGACCTGCTCGTCTACCCGGTGCTCGCCCGCGACCGGCAGGCCATGGCCGACCTGGTGCTCAACACGCTGGGCCCGCTGCGCCAGGCCCGCGGCGGTGCGCGGCCGCTCCTGGAGACGCTGACGGCGTTCTTCGACGCGGGCTGCGTCGCGGCGGAGGCCGCCCGCAGGCTGTCGTTGAGCGTGCGGGCCCTGACGTACCGGCTGGAACGCATCCACCAGCTCACCGGCGCCGACCCGGCCGACCCGGTGCACCGCTACACGCTGCAGACCGCGGTGATCGGTGCGCGCCTGCTGGACTGGCCCGACCAGCAGTTCTGACGGTCGCTTCGCGTCTGGTCGGCCACTTCGCGTCGGATGGTCGCTTCCCGGCTGATGGCTACTTCGAGGCGCCGCCGAGCGGCACCCGCCGGGCCCGTAGCGTACGGCGGCTGATGCGCCAGCCCCGCTCGCCGCGCACGATCGTGTCCTCGTACGTCGCGCTGCCGCAACTGCCGTCCGCGTTCACGCCGATGCCCTTGGAGCGGGCGAGCACGCGGTCGTCGCCGGTCTCGGTCAGGATGATGTTCGTGACGTGATGGCCCACGGGATTCGCCTCGCCCACCGCGAGCGCCGCCTCCCGGATGGCATCGATGCCTTCCAGGGGCGGCTGGCCGAAGTCGGTGACGTCGTAGACGACGTCGGCCGTGAACAGCTCGTCCAGGCGGTCCAGTTGACCGTCGTCGAACAAGTGGCCGTGCAGGGCGATGAGTTCGGTGACGGCGACGCGGTCCTCGGCGGTGAAGGTCATGCCGTCAGCGTAGGCCCGGGACTCCCGGAGTAGGCCCGGGACTCCCGGAGGCCGGGGCCGGGCCCACGGCTCACGGCAGCTGCGGGATCTCGATCGCCGGGCAGCGGTCCATCACCATGGCGAGGCCCGCCGCGCGCGTACGGTCGTACGCCGCCTCGTCGATCACGCCGAGCTGGAACCACACCGCGTCCGCCCCGGCCGCGACGGCCTGGTCGGCGACGTCGCCCGCGAGGTCGCTGTTGACGAACACATCGACCACGTCGACCTTGAACGGCACGGCGGACAGGGACGGATAGCCCTGCTCGCCGTGGACCGTCTCGGCCTTGGGGTGGACCGGCACGACGCGCTTGCCGAAGCGCTGCAGCACGGCGGCGACTCCGTACGCCGCCCGGTCACGGTTGTTGGACAGGCCGACGACCGCCCAGGTGTCACCGAGTTCCGTCAGGATCTTGCGCACCGTTTCCTGGTCGCCGTACATGACCTGCCTCCTCAAGGTTCGCGCGCGTGCACGGCGGGGTGCCGTGCGGGCCGCCGTCCGCTCGCCTCGGGTGTCGCCGTCCTGTCAGACGTTGACGCCGAAGTCCGACGCGATGCCGCGCAGCCCACTGGCATAACCCTGGCCGACCGCACGGAATTTCCACTCGGCACCGTGCCGGTAGAGCTCGCCGAAGACCATGGCGGTTTCGGTCGACGCGTCCTCGGACAGGTCGTAGCGCGCGATCTCGTTGTTGTCCGCCTGGTTCACCACGCGGATGAAGGCGTTGCGGACCTGGCCGAAGCTCTGGCCGCGGTTCTCGGCGTCGTGGATCGACACCGGGAAGACGATCTTCGAGATGGCGGCGGGCACCTGCGCGAGGTTGACCTTGACGGCCTCGTCGTCGCCCTCGCCCTCACCGGTGAGGTTGTCGCCGGTGTGCTCGACCGAGCCGTCGGGGCTCGTGAGGTTGTTGTAGAAGACGAAGTGCTGGTCGTCGACGACCTTGCCGGAGTCGTCGCACAGCAGCGCGCTGGCGTCGAGGTCGTAGTCCGTGCCCGTGGTGGTGCGCACGTCCCAGCCCAGGCCGACCAGGACGGCGGTCAGGCCGGGGGCCTCCTTGCTGAGCGAGACGTTGCCGCCCTTGGCCAGGGAAACTCCCACGATGTCCTCCTGCGTTCCGGGGTTGAGATCTGTCCCGGCCCTGGTACGGACCGGGCAGTAAAATCTACAGGAATGTAGAAGAGGGCGGCACGGTGGTGTCCCGTTACGATGTGGCGCTCGCCGAGTGACGCGGAATCCCCCGCGGAGCCGCCGCGGGACACGAGAGGGCGGAGGGGCGCAGGGCATGACGCACCATGAACGCGAAGAGCCGCAGCCGCGGCTGCGACGGCGCGCGCAGGGCGAGCTCGAGGCGCAGGTGCTCGCCGCGCTGCAGTCCGCGCACGGCCCGGTCAGCGCCGCCTGGGTGCAGGAACGGATCGGCGGCGACCTCGCCTACACGACCGTGATGACGATCCTGACGCGCCTGCTCGCCAAGGACGTGGTGACCCGCGAGCGCGCGGGCCGCTCGTTCGCCTGGACCTCCGCCTCGGACGAGGCCGGGCTCGCGGCGTTCCGGATGCGCAAGGTGCTCGACGGCGAGAGCGACCGCGAAGCCGTCCTCGCCAGCTTTGTGACGACCCTGTCGCCCGGCGACGAGCAGCTCCTGCGCGAGCTGCTCGGACGGGCGGACGCAGAGGCCGACGGCTGACGCCTGATGGGAGCCTTCTTCTGATGGGCGTCTTCGTCTTCCTGCCCCTCGTCCTGCCGCTGACGGCATGGCCGATCGCGCGCCTCGCCGAACAGCATCTGCACCCGCGCGCCGCGACCCGCCTGCTCACCGCCGTCGCCGGGGTGATGGCCGTGTGCAGCACGCTCTGCCTGGCGCTCCTCATGGTCGTCGGCACCGCCCAACTCCCGGGCAACCCCCTGCCGGACGGCTGGTCCGACCCCGAGGTGCGGGCCGCCGTGCCCTATGACGAGGTCGCGGGCCGGCTCGCGATCCCCGCGCTGCTGCTCGTGTGCGCCGCCTGCGCCAGGACGCTGTGGCGGCACGGCCGGGTACGACGCCGGGTGCACCGCGCGATCGAGGGACTGCCCGGCTCGTCGGTCGCGGTGCTCGACGACGAGGCGTCGTACGCCTATGCCCTGCCCTCGCGCGAGGGCGGCCGCGTCGTGGTCACCACCGGAATGCTCGACCGGCTCGCGGCCCCGGAGCGGCGGGCGCTGTTCGCGCACGAGCGGGCGCATCTGACCGCGCGGCACCACCAGCACCTGCTCATCACGCAGTTGGCGGCCCGCGCCAATCCGTTCCTGCGCCCGCTGCGCACCTCCGTCGCCTACACCGCCGAGCGGTGGGCCGACGAGGCGGCGGCCCGCGCGGTGCGGGACCGGCGGGTCGTCGCGCGGGCGATCGGCAAGGCGGCGCTCGTCGCGCGGGCCACGCCCGCGCCGACGCTGGCGGGCCTCGCCGCCGCGGGACCGGTGCCGCGCCGCGTCGCCGCGCTCCTGGCACCGGCGCCCGCCGCCCGCACCCGCCCTTCGGTGTTCACCGGAGTGGGCCTCGCCATCTGGTGCGCGGCGTTCGGCACCATCGTCTCCGCGATGGCCTCGGCGAACTCCGCGGTGACGATGGTCCTCATCCTGCGTGCGGCCACGCCGCTCTGAGTCGAGCGGCGCGGCCGCGGGGGCTGCTAGAGGTCGAACTCGTGCGGCGGCAGGTCGAGCGCGAAGCACGCCTCGCGCACGACGGCCTGCTCGTCCTTGTCGAAGTCGCCGTCGGCGCCGCCGATGACGATGCCGATCTGGATGACGGCACGGGCCTCCGCGGGCTTCTTCTTCGCCTTGGCGACCTCCTGAAGGACGCTCACCTTGCCGAACGCGAAGTCGGCGGTCAGCTTGTCGACGTAGGCGTTGAAACGGCGCTGCAGATCGTCCGCGGCGAAGTTCTGCAGCACCTCGTTCGTGCCGATGAGCTGGGCCACCCGCTGGCGCTCGGAGGCGTCGACGGATCCGTCGGCGGCCGCCACCAGGGCGCACATGGCCATGCTGGCGTCGCGGAAGGCACCGCTCTTGAGGTCGTTCTTCTTCGCCATCAGCTGGGTCTGCATCGTCGATGCGGATTCCTTGACGCGGTCCCACAGGGCCATGGAGAACTCCATAAAAAAATCGATGTATCAGGGGTGTTCGGCGCGCCCGGGTCCGCCGTGCGGGGGTCCGGGGCTCGCCAATATCTACAGCAGAGTAGAAACTAGCAGTTGGACCGAGAAGTTCCCGCCCGACGGAAGGCGCGCGATGACACCGACGGCACTCGAGCTCCTGCGGACCACCACCGAACGCCTCGCGCCCGACCCGGACGCGAACCCGCTCGTCCCGCTCATCGCGCAGGGCAGGGCGGGGCCACGCGCGATCGCGGTGCTCGCGCTGGAGCAGCGGCACGTCATCCCGGCCGACCGGCGCTCCTTCCTGCACCTCGCCGGGCGCGCCACCGAGGCCGGGGGCGCGGAGTCCGCCGCGTTCTTCGACGCCCTGGCCGACGGCGAATCGCTCGCCCAGGAACGGCTCGCCCCGCTGCTCGACGCCTGTTCGGTGAGCAAGGCGGACGCGGAGGCGTACGAACCGCAGGCGGGCTGCCAGGCCTACCCGGCGTATGTGTCCTGGCTCGCGCTGAACGGCGAACCGGCCGACGTCGTGCTCGCGCTCACCGCCAACTTCGCCTCCTGGGGCGGCTATTGCGCGATCATCGCCCGGGCGCTGCGCGTCCAGCACGGCTTCACCGACGAGGCCTGCGGATTCTTCGACTTCTTCGCGGAGCCCGCGCCCGACCTGGACCGCCAAGCGCTCGCCGCCGTGCAGGCAGGGCTCGACCGGGGGCGGATCACCGCGGCGCACCTGCGGTACGGGCGGCTCGTGCAGCGCTACGAGGAGATGTTCTGGCAGACGCTCGCTGAGGGGGATGCGACGGCGTAAGGGGCGAGTGCGGGCCGGGGCCCGCTCGGCTTGGTCGGCCTCGACTACCCTGGTGCGCCGCGCAGTTCGGCCAACTGGTCCACCAGGCCGCGCACCAGCGCGTCGAGACCCGTGTCGAAGGCCCGCTCCGCGCGTGCCGCCTGGTCCTCGGCGTGCGCGGCGCCCAACGCCGCGGCGAGCACGGGGACATGCGGCGCGTGGCCCGACGCGTCGATCATCAGCGGGGGAGCGACGAGGTCGAGCGCGGCGCCGAGCAGGAAGGACTCCACGCACGTCAGCACGGCGCCGAGCCGCTCCTGCGGCCAGCCGCCGCGCGCGAGGGCCGCCACGACCGACTCGTACATGGTGAGCGTCGCGGGCGAACTGATCGTCGTCGTGGCCAGCAGCTCGATGGCGTGCGGATGCCGGGCGAACGCGTCGCGGTACGAACGCGCCCACGCCGCAAGGGCGTCGGGGCACGGCAGCGCGTCGAAGGGGGAGACATCCATTTCCCCGACGACGAGGCGCCGCACGCCCTCGATGACGGCGGCGCGGCCGTCCAGGTGGTGGTAGAGCGAGGCGGTCAGCACACCGAGCCGCCCCGCGAGCCGCGGCAGGCTGAAGGCGTCGGCACCCTCGGCGTCGATCATCGCCAGCGCCTCGCGCGCGATCGAATCCGCACTGAGCACCGGCGTGCGCCGTCTGCCTCTGCCGGTCATCTCGCCCCGCAACTCCCGTCGCGGAATGGGGTCTTCCCAGCCGCGTCGCGTTCAGAGTACGGTCCTGCCAGCCCGGCCTAAAGGGTTTAGTTTCCGGGCTTCCCTCGTCGTTCTCGTCGCCCCGGCCCTTCCGGGGCCCCGAAACCGGGAGCACGCGCGTGACCGCACCAGACTCCTCCGCACCCCCTTCCGCGCCCACCCCGGCGATCGACTCCGTGCCTGAGCCGGCGTCTCGCGCGCCAGGTCTCAGCGACGGCGCCGTCGGGACGGGCGACCTGGTCTTCTTCGTGGTGGCGGCCGCAGCTCCGCTGACCGTCATGGCGGGCGTCGCCCCGCTCGCCATCGGCATGGCGGGCCGTGCCGCACCGCTCGGCTATCTCATCTCGGGGCTGCTGCTCATCGTCTTCGCCGCGGGATTCACGGCGATGAGCCGCTTCGTGCGCAACGCCGGTGCCTTCTACGCCTACATCGGGCGCGGCCTCGGCCTGCCGACCGGCGCCGGGTCCGCGTACGTCGCGCTCTTCTCGTACAACGCGATCGAGGTCGGACTGCTCGCCGCCTTCGGCTGGTTCACCGAATCGGGCTTCGAGGACCTCACCGGGGTCCATGTGCCCTGGTGGGCCTGGGCGTTGGCAGGACTCGTCGCCATCGGTGTGCTCGGCTATCTCAAGGTGACGCTCAGTGCCAAGGTGCTCGGCGTCGCGCTCGTGCTCGAAGTCCTCGTCCTGCTCGTGTTCGAGGCGGGCGTCCTCGCGCACGGCGGCGGCCCCCAGGGCCTCGACCCCGGCACGTTCTCCCCGGCCCACCTCGGCGAGTCGGGGGTGGGCGGCATGTTCGTCCTCGCCATCGGCGCGTTCGTGGGCTTCGAGGCGACCGCGATCTACGCCGAGGAGGCACGGCAACCGGCCAGGACCGTGCCCCGCGCCACCTACGTCGCCGTGGCATTCCTCGCGCTCTTCTACACCTTCACCGTGTGGATGATCATCAACGCGTACGGTGCGGACCGCGCGCAGGCCGTCGCGAACGGGGACGGCGGCGCCGACATGGTCTTCTCGGCCACCGAACGCTTCGCGGGAGCCTGGGCCGCCGACTCCATGCACGTCCTGATCATCACGAGCGCCTTCGCCGCCACCCTCGCCTTCCACAACGGCGCGGCCCGCTACTTCTACGCACTCGGCAGGGAAGGCCTGCTGCCCGCCCGCCTCGGCACCGTGTCCGCCAGGACCCGGGCGCCGGCCGTCGCGGTGCTCGCACAGTCGGCCGTCGCACTCGCCGTGATCGTCATCACCATGATCGCCAGTGCCGATCCGTACACCGTCACCTTCCTGTGGACCAGCGGCACCGGCATCCTCGGCGTGATGCTCATGCAGGCACTCGCCGCCCTCGCGGTGTACGGCTTCTTCCGCAGGGACCGGCGGTCCCTGCCCGCCCTGCGGGTCGTCGCCGCCCCGCTGCTCGCCTGCGCGGGGCTCGCGGTCATGATCGTTCTGGTCTGCGCCAACCTCGACCTGCTCACCGGCGCCTCCACCGGCGTCAACGCGGCCCTGATCGCCCCGCTGCCGCTCCTCTTCGTCGCCGGGGTGGCGGTGGCACTGCGGATCCGACGGCGCGATCCGGCGGCGTACGAGCGGCTGACGACGGTGGACACGGAGCGCGACTGACCCATACGACGCCGCGACGGAGGACACCGGGCGCAGTGCGGCGGACGCATACGACAACGACAAGCAGCCAGGGCAACCCACACCACACCCGAACCAGGAGAGAAGCGCAGCATGACGGCCACGACCCTCGTCTTCCTCGGCACGATCCGCACCGGAAGCGCCCCTGACCAGGACACCACGGCGCTCGCCGTGCGCGACGGCCGGATCATCGCGCTCGGCGACGAGGCCCGTGCCCTCGCCACGGACGCCGACGAGGTCGTCGAGGTGGGCGGCGGACTGCTGATGGCCGCCTTCGGGGACGGCCACGCCCACCCGCTCTTCGGCGGCCTGGAGAGCTTCGGACCGCAGATCAAGGAACTCGGCTCCGTCGAAGCAGTCGTCTCCGAAGTGGGGCGTTGGGCGAAGGAGCATCCGGAGACGGAGTGGATCGTGGGTGCGTCGTACGATCCCGCGCTCGCGCCCGACGGGGAGTTCGACGCCCGCTGGCTCGACGAGGCGGTGCCCGACCGGCCCGTCGTGCTGCGCGCCCACGACTACCACACCGTGTGGTGCAACACCGAGGCGCTGCGCAGGGCAGGTGTGACGGAGACGACCCCGGAGCCGCGCCTCGGCTGGATCGTGCGCCGCGCGGACGGCACCCCCATGGGGACGCTGCGCGAGTGGCACGCCTGCGACCTCGTGCTCGACCAGGTGCCGTCGCGCGCGGAGGACGAACTCGTCGAAGCGGTGCGGCGGGCCGGTCACGCGTACGCGCGCGCGGGCCTCACCTGGGTCCAGGACGCATGGGTCGAACCGGACATGGCCGACGCCTACCTGGCCGCCGCCCGGCAGGGCGCGCTGAACGTCCGCGTGGACCTGGCCCAGCGCGCGGATCCCGACCGCTGGCGCGCACAGCGGGCGGCGTTCGCGGCGACCCGCGCGCGGGTGACGGCCGACGGCGGCGACCTGCTGACCGCGCGGACCGTGAAGTACTTCAGTGACGGCGTCATCGAGGGCGGCACGGCCGCGATGCTCGCCCCCTACGTGGACGCGCCGCACAGCTGCGGCATGCCCGTCTGGGAGCCGCACGCGCTCGCCGACGCCGTGCGCGCCTTCGACGCCGACGGCTTTCAGACGCACATCCACGCCATCGGCGACGCGGGCGTGCGCACGGCACTCGACGCCATCGAGTCGGCGATCGCGGCCAACCCGGCCTGGGACCGGCGCCCGGTGATCACCCATGTCCAGGTCGTGGACCCCGCCGACCTGCCCCGCTTCGCGGCCCTCGGCGTCATCGCCAACTTCGAGCCCCTGTGGGCGCAGCCCGACCCGCTGCAGACCGAGCTGTCCATCCCGCGGATCGGCGCGGAGCGGGCCGCACTCCAGTACCCCATGGGCCGACTCGCGGGCGACGGAGTGCGCCTCTCCTTCGGCAGCGACTGGCCCGTCAGCTCACACGTCCCCCTGGAGGGCATCCAGGTCGCCGTCACCAGGCGTACGTTCACGGGAGAGCCGACGGAGGGCTGGCTCCCGCACCAGCGGCTCACCGTGGAACAGGCGCTGACGGCGGCGACCGCGGGCGTCGCCCACCAGGCGGGCGCGGACGACCGCCTGACCCTCACCGTCGGCGCCCCCGCCGACCTGGTCCTGCTCTCCGCCGACCCGCGCGCCGCCGACCCGATGGAGATCCGCCACGCGCGCGTGCTCGGCACCTGGCTGGGCGGCAGCCCGACCTACCGGACGGACTCCACGGGCGGGGCGGACCTCACGTAGCGGACGGACCCGCGAACCGGACGGACCCTACGATCCCGATGTGAACGGCAGCACGATGGCGGTCGCGGCGATCCCGTCGCGTACGGCCCACTGCCCGGAGAACACCTTCAGCTCGACGCCCTCCACCACGGGTCCTTCGACAAGGAGGCGTGCGGTGAACGTGCCGTCCGGATCCAGCTCGACCCGGGCCTCCTCGAAGCCGAGCCAGCGCCCGGTGAGCGGGAACCACGTCTTGTAGACGGACTCCTTGGCGCTGAACAGCAGCCGGTCCCAGGGCGTGCCGGGGTGTGCGGCGCCGAGCGCGGTGAGCCCGGCGCGCTCCGTCTCATCGGCGACCAGGGTCAGGACGTCCGGGTCGCGCAGCGGCTCGCCCGGCTCCGCGTCGATGCCGAGCGAGACGACGTCGTCGGCCCGCGCCACGACCGCGGCGCGGTACCCGGCGCAGTGCGTCATGCTGCCGACGACGCCCTTGGGCCAGCGCGGCGCGCCCCGCTGGCCGGGCAGGATCGGCGCCGGCGGCACACCGATGCGGGCCAGCGCGGTGCGGGCGCAGTGCCGCACGGTCGTGAACTCGTCGCGCCGCTTGGCCACGGCGTTCGCCACGACGGCCGCCTCCTCCGGGAAGAGGACGGCGTCGGCCGGGTCGTCCCTGGTCTCGACGACGGTGACGGGCACGGCTGCGAGCAGGGATGCCAAGAGGCCCGAGGAGTCGGGCACTTGGCGCACGGGTATCGAAGGTGACGTCACGATGGATCACCGTACCTGGCAGGTGCCACGCGCGCGTGGGCGTTGTGACCGGCGCCACCCGCAGGCATCCCGGGTCGGGGCGGCCCTTGATGAGCGCCTACGCTGGCGTGATGCAGGACGAGTACCGCACAGTGGCCCACGAGGGCGTGCACGAGACCGAGATCAACCGCTCGCGCTTCCTGTGTGCCCTCGCGCCCGCAGCCACCGAACAGGAGGCGCAGGACTTCGTCGCGCGCATCCGCAAGGAACACCCGACCGCGACCCACAACTGCTTCGCGTACGTGATCGGGGCCGACGCCGCCGTCCAGAAGGCGAGCGACGACGGCGAACCAGGCGGCACCGCGGGGGTCCCCATGCTGCAGATGCTCCTGCGCCGTGACATGCGGTACGTCGCCGCGGTCGTGACCCGCTACTACGGAGGGGTCAAGCTCGGCGCCGGAGGACTCATCCGCGCCTACGGAGGCGCCGTCGGCGAGGCCCTGGACACCCTCGGCACCGTCACCCGGCGCCGCTTCCGCCTCGCCACGGTCACCGTCGACCACCAGCGCGCGGGCAAGGTCCAGAACGACCTGCGCGCGGCGGGCCGCGAGGTGCGTGACGTCCACTACGGAGAGGCGGTGACGATCGAGATCGGACTTCCCGACGCCGACGTGGACGCCTTCCGGGGCTGGCTCGCCGACGCCACGGCGGGCAGCGCGGTGTTCGAACTCGGGGGAGAGGCGTACGGCGACGCGTGACGGGAGAAGGCCGTTGCGGGAGTAGCCGCCCGTGATGTCCGACCCGCCCGTTAGTCTCGGGGATCATGAGGCTGCTGCACACGTCCGACTGGCATCTGGGGCGATCGTTCCACCGCGTGAACATGCTCGATGCCCAAGCCGCGTTCATCGGCCACCTCGTCCGCACCGCAAGGGAGCGGGAGGTGGACGCCGTCGTCGTGTCCGGGGACGTGTACGACAGGGCGGTGCCGCCGCTCGCCGCCGTCGAGCTGTTCGACGACGCACTGCACCGCCTCGCCGACCTCGGCGTGCCGACGGTCATGATCTCCGGCAACCACGACTCGGCCCGGCGCCTCGGCGTCGGCGCCGGACTCATCGACCGCGCGGGCATCCATCTGCGCACCGACCCGTCGGCCTGCGCCGAGCCCGTGATCCTCGCCGACCCGCACGGGGACGTGGCGTTCTACGGCCTGCCCTATCTCGAACCCGCCCTGGTGAAGGACGAGTTCGGGGTCGCCAAGGCGGGCCACGAGGCGGTCATCGGTGCGGCCATGGACCGCGTCCGTGCCGACCTTGCCACCCGCGCCCCGGGCACCCGTTCCGTCGTCCTCGCGCACGCCTTCGTCACCGGCGGCCGGATCAGCGACAGCGAGCGGGACATCACGGTGGGCGGGGTCGCCGCCGTGCCCTCGGCGGTCTTCGACGGCGTCGACTACGCGGCACTCGGCCACCTGCACGGCAGCCAGACCCTCGACACGCGCGTGCGCTACTCCGGATCCCCCCTGCCGTACTCCTTCTCCGAGGCCGACCACCGCAAGAGCATGTGGCTCGTCGACCTCGGAGCCGACGGGGACATCACGGCCGAGCGCGTCGACTGCCCCGTGCCACGCGCGCTCGCCCGCATCCGTGGCTCCCTCGACGATCTGCTCGCCGACCCCGGCCTCGCCCGCCACGAAGACGCCTGGGTCGAGGCCACCCTCACCGACGCGGTCCGCCCCGACGACCCGATGGCCCGGCTCTGCGAGCGCTTCCCGCACACCCTCAGCCTCGTCTTCGACCCGGAGCGGGCCCCCGACGACCCCGACGTCTCGTACGCCCAGCGCCTGCGGGGCCGCAGCGACCAGCAGATCGCCGAGGACTTCGTGGTCCATGTGCGCGGCGCGGGCCCCGACGCACAGGAGCAGGCCGTGCTGCGGTCGGCCTTCGACTCCGTCCGCACCGACGAGACGCTGCACGAGGTGGCCCGATGAGACTCCACCGACTGCGCATCACCGCCTTCGGGCCCTTCGGCACCACCCAGGACATCGACTTCGACGACCTGTCGTCCGCCGGGCTCTTCCTGCTGCACGGACCGACGGGCGCGGGCAAGACATCCGTCCTCGACGCCGTCTGCTACGCGCTGTACGGCTCGGTGCCGGGCGCCCGGCAGAGCGGCGGAGGCCAGGGCATGAGCCTGCGCAGCGACCACGCGCAGCAGGGCACGCGCACCGAGGTGTGCCTCGAACTCACCGTCGCCGGGCGCCGTTTGGAGATCACCCGCCAGCCGCCGTGGGAGCGCCCCAAGAAGCGCGGCACGGGCACCACCACAGAGAAGGCCCAGAGCTGGCTCCGTGCGTACGATCCCGGGGCGGCGGGGGACACGGGCACCGGCGCCTGGCAGGACCTCAGCTGCTCCCACCAGGAGATCGGCGAGGAGATCGGCCAGCTCCTCGGCATGAGCAAGGAACAGTTCTGCCAGGTCGTGCTCCTGCCCCAGGGCGACTTCGCACGGTTCCTGCGCGCGGACGCCGAAGCGCGCGGCAAGCTCCTCGGGCGGCTCTTCGACACGCGCAGGTTCGCCGCCGTGGAGCAGCGGCTCGCCGAACAGCGGCGCACCACCGAGGCCGAGGTCAAGGAGGGCGACGCGGCACTCCTCGCCGACGCCCACCGCATGCAGCAGGCCGCGGACGACGGCGGCCGCGGCGCCGAACTGCCCCTGCCCGACGTCGCACCCGGCGACCCGGGCCTCGCGTCCGAGATCCTCACCTGGGCCGCCGTCGCCCGCACGAGCGCCCGCGAACGCCTCACCATCGCGCACTGCGCCCTCACGGCGGCCGAATCCGCCCAGGTCGCCACGGAGCGCCGACTCGGTGACGTACGCGAACTCGACAGACTGCAGCGGCGGTTCACGGAGGCCAAGGAGCGGGCGGCGCACCTCGACGCGCGCGAGGCCGAGCACCAGGAGATCCAGGAGCGCCTCGACCGGGCCAGAAAGGCCGAGACCGTCGCCCCCGCCCTCGGCCTGCGCGAGTCAGCGGAGGCGGAGCACCGCCGCGCCGCGCAGGACGAGGCACGCACGCGTGGCCGCCTCCCGGAGGCCTTCGCCGACTCCGGCGCGTCGGGACTCGCCGCCGCCGCGCGCAAGGCCAGCGAGGAACTGGGCGGCCTCACGGCGGCCCGGCGCGCCGAGCACCGGCTGACCGAGATCACCGCCGAACGTGCCGCGTTGGAGCGCCAGGAGCGGGCCGACGACGAACTGCTCCAGGACGCGTCGGGCTGGCTCGACGGCTGGGAAGCGACCCGCGCGGCACTCCAGGAACGCATCGAGTCCGCCCAGGAGGCCGCGACCCACGCGGAGCGCCTGGCAGGACGCGTCGAACCGGCGCAGGCCCGCCTCGACGCCGCCCGCCGACGCGACCGGCTCGCCCAGGACACGGCCACCGCGCACGAACGCGCCCTCGCCGCACGCGAACGCTCCACCGCGGCCCACGAACACTGGCTCGCCCTCAAGGAGCAGCGCCTCACCGGCATCGCGGCCGAGCTGGCCTCCCATCTGACCGACGGCGAACCGTGCGCGGTGTGCGGCGCGACCGAACACCCGGCCCCCGCCCGGAAGATCGCGGGACACGTGGACCGCGGCGCGGAAGAAGCGGCACTCGCCGCCCACCGGCGCGCCGACGAGATCCGCACCGCCGCCGAACGCGCACTCGGTGACGTACGCGAAGCGCTGGCGGCGGCCACGGCGGCGGCGCGCGGCGG
This sequence comes from Streptomyces sp. NPDC059002, assembly GCF_042740435.1. Taxonomy (NCBI): domain Bacteria; kingdom Bacillati; phylum Actinomycetota; class Actinomycetes; order Kitasatosporales; family Streptomycetaceae; genus Streptomyces; species Streptomyces sp. NPDC059002. The sequence continues at coordinate 23,028 of NZ_JBHYJI010000005.1, forward strand.
GGCGACGGGGGAGCCCGACACCGCGACGGATCCGGACATGCCGACCTCGACCTCGACGTCGGTATCGGCGGGGGAGGACATCGAACGGCAGGACCCGCCCGCCGAGCCCTCCGTCGACGAACTCGCCTCGGCCGTCGACGCGTTGCGCCACGCGTACGCCGCGGCCCGCGACCGCGCCTCCGGGCTGCACGCCGCCCGCGAGGCGCTCGCCCGCGCCGAGCGCGAGTACGACCGCAGGCTCGCCGGACAGCAGGAGGCCGCGACGCGCGCCGCGTCCCGGGCCACCCTGCGGGACGCGCTCGACCGCGAACAGGAGTCACTGGACACCGAGTTGACCCGCGCGCGCGGCGCCAGCGGCAGCGTCGCGGCGCGCGCGGCACAGCTGGAGCGGCAGGCAGCGCTGCTCACCGAGGCCGCGGACGCCGCCCGTGCCGCCGCCGACACCGCGGAGCGCCTCAAGGACGCGGACGCGCGACTCGCCGACGCCGCCTTCCGGGCCGGGTTCGACACGCCCGGGCAGGCGGCCGGTGCCCTCCTCGACGACGCCCGGTACAGCGAGTTGCAGCACCGCATCGACGCCTGGCGCAACGACCGGGCCGCGGTGCGCGCCGTCCTCGCCGAGCCGGACACGGCCGCCGCCGCGCAACAGCCGCCCGCAGACCCGGAGTCGGCACTCGCCGAGGCCGAGGCGGCCAGGCACCGCCTGCGCTCCGCCTCCTCCGCGCGGGACGCCGCGGCACGCCGCTGCACCGAACTCGACCGGCTCTCCGCCCGCTCCACGGCGGGAATGCGCAGACTGGCCCCGCTGCGCGCCGCCTACGACCGGGTGGCGCGGCTCGCAGGCCTTGCCGCGGGCACATCGGCCGACAACGAACGCAGGATGCGCCTGGAGTCGTACGTGCTCGCCGCCCGGCTCGAACAGGTCGCCGCGGCCGCGACCGTCCGGCTGCGCCGCATGTCGTCGGGCCGCTACACCCTGGTCCACTCCGACGACCGCACGGGCCGCGGCCGTTCGGGCCTCGGCCTGCACGTCGTCGACGCCTGGACGGGCCGCGAACGCGACACGGCGACCCTCTCGGGCGGCGAGACGTTCTTCGCCTCCCTCGCCCTCGCCCTCGGCCTCGCGGACGTGGTCACCGACGAGGCGGGCGGCGTCCGGCTCGACACCCTCTTCATCGACGAGGGCTTCGGCAGCCTCGACGACCAGACCCTCGACGAGGTCCTCGACGTCCTGGACTCCCTCCGCGAACGGGACCGCAGCGTCGGCATCGTCAGCCACGTCGCAGACCTGCGGCGCCGCGTGCACGCGCAGTTGGAGGTCGTGAAGGGGCGGGCCGGGTCGGTCGTACGGCAGCGGGGCGGGGTCTGAGGGCCGGCCGGGGCGAGCAGGCCGACCTCGTGGACAGGATCGCGAGGAAGGTGACCGGTGCTGGCGAGCTCCAGGAGTGGTCGGCACCCCACCTGAGAGCAAGGAGTGTGTTCCGCACCCCGGAGCCTATGGCCTCATCTACCATTCCGACCCTGAACTCCCCCGGAAGACACCCGCGTCACACACGTCCTGCCGGGGCGTGTGCTGACCCCGCAATGGCGCTCAGCGGCCGAGCGGGCGTCGCGGCAAGGGGGACGAGTAGACGACGCTCGTCGTCACGGAGCCCAGGGCGCCGATCCGCCCCGAGACCTCTTCCAGGTGGCTCATGGAGCGGGCCGCGACCTTGATGACGAAGCAGTCGTCGCCCGTGACGTGGTGGGCCTCGAGGATCTCGGGTGTTGCGTCGATCAGGTCGTGGAAGGGTTTGCAGTTGCCGTTCGGGTAGCGCAGCCGTACGTACGCGAGGATGGGCAGACCCAGTCGTTCCGGGTCGACCACCGCCGCGTACCCCTGGATGACCCCGGCCTCCTCCAGGCGTCGGACGCGCTCGGTGACGGCGCTTGCGGACATCGAGACGGCGCGCGCCAACTCCGCGTAGCTGGAGCGGCCCTCGCGCTGAAGGACGTCGAGTATGCGCCAGTCGGTGGCGTCCGTGGAATAACCGGTCATGTCGGAGAGGTAACAGGGAAATCCCCGGCCGATCAAGAGGTGTGCCGGGGAACTGTCCTGCTCGTCCGCATATTGCCCGTCGGGGCGCGTCGCCCCCGCGCGCCGCGTGCGCAGAGGCGACGCCCTGTGGGATGCCCTGTCAGACGCCCGCGATGCTCTGGATCCAGGAGCGGTACGCCGTCACGTTCGCGTACGCGGTCGTGGTCTGGCGGTCGCTGGTGGAGGCGACGCCGACCTGGAGGCCGCCCGCCATCATGGGGCCGCCCGAGTCGCCGCCCGCGGTGATGCCGTCGCCGCGTCGGGCGCAGATGGCGCGGCCTCCGTAGGCGTCCGTGCAGCCGCCGGTCACCACGACGTTGGCGACCTTCAGGCGCTGGGACTGGCAGTTGATCTCCGGGCTGCACTGGGACGTCGCCCCCCAGCCGTACACCTGCACGGTCTGGCCCACCTGGACCGTACCCGGATTGCCCAGTTGCGCGTAGGTGCCCGGCACGGAACGGTCGAGCTGGACGAGCGAGAGGTCCGCGGTCGAGTGGCTCTGGACGCGGATGCCGTTGGCCACCGTGCCGCCGGACGTCTGGTCGAGGCTGCCGATGCGGAACGAGAGGCCGCCGCCGCTGACGCAGTGCTTCGCGGTGAGGATCCAGGTGGGGGCGATGATCGTGGAGCTACAGGTCTGCCGGCCGTTGGAGAAGAGCCTGGCCGCCCAGGGGGCGTTGCTCGCGTAGCCGCCGCCGATGATCGGCTGGGCCGGGTTGGCCTGGGCCACCGCGGGAGCGTCCGCGCTCTTCGGCGCCTGGGCCGAGGCCGTGGGGGCCAGCCCCAGGACGGCGAGTGCGGTGGCCGCGAGTGCGGGGACGAGTCTGGATATTCGCACGTTCGTCTCCATTGTGTGGGGATGAAACGTCCTGGATGAGGACGGCGCTGCATAGGTATGCAGTTGGGGCGCGCGCACGGAAGGCGGGTATCTTCTGTCGCGTGCATGCCATCTCTGGCTGCGGTGAATGTGACAGAGGTGTCGCGGGCGGCGCAAGGGGTTGGGCGTTGCTGTCCAGGTGTGGGGCGATCCCGTTCGTGCGCGGGCATATCGTCGCGAAAGGGCGTGCGGAAGTGTCCCGTGGCAGGGCATGGCTCGTCGCGTGAGCTTGCGATCTGCCGCATGATCAAACGGATTCCTGGTCCGGACCATTCTCGACGCAAGAGCCACCCTCCTGGCAACCGCCTTTCGCGACAACCCTGTTGACCGCTCCGGGACGGGCTGCTCGGCCGACTCAGGGAGGGGGTGCCGTGCATCACCCCTGAGCCACCCGCGATTCACCGGGGATTCGACGGTGACCCCGCCGAGATGCCGGGGATCAGCACTTCAGGGATCCCGCACCCACCCGTAGATTTTCTGCCATGAACAACACGAACACGCAGCTCAGCGCCCCTGCCCCCACCGCGACCAACTCCGTTCTGCGCGTCCCGCCCGCGTCCCCGGCCGCGGCCGCCGCGTACTTCGGTGCGAGCCTCGCCTTCCACGCGGACGTCTCCGACGTGGCGTCCGCGCTCGCCGCGGGCGGTGACCCGGGGTTCGTCGTGGTGGACTCGCGCTCCACCGCCTCCTGGGACCAGGGGCACATCCCGGGCGCCGTCCACCTGCCCACCACCCTCATCCCCGAGCAGGCGGAAGCGCTTCTGGACAAGTCCGTGCCGGTCGTCACCTACTGCTGGGGCCCCGGCTGCAACGGCGCGACCCGCGCGGCGCTCGCCCTCGCCCAACTGGGCTTCCAGGTCAAGGAGATGCTCGGCGGCTTCGAGTACTGGGCGCGCGAGGGCTTCGAGTTCGAGACCTGGGAGGGCAGCGAGCGGCGTGCCACGGACGCGCTCACGGCGCCGCTGGACGCGGAGGACTGCGGCTGCTGAGGTGCCGGCGGGCGGGGCCGCCCGCCGCGGTCGCCGCGCTCGGCGACGAGGAATCCACGTGCGCATCGGCCGCCCGGCGCGCATCATGATCTGTCATGCCGCATCTTCCGCACCCCACCGCAGCCCAACTGCGCCGCGATCCGCTCCCGTTGCGCGGGCGCACCGCCCTCGTCACCGGTGCCAGTCGGCGCGGCGGCATCGGGTACGCCGTCGCCCGCCGCCTCGCCGCGTACGGGGCCGGTGTGTATCTCCACCACCACGTCCCGCACGACGCCGCGATGCCCTGGGGCGCCGACCGCCCCGAGGACGTGGCCGAAGGGGTGCGGGAGGCGCTCGGCGATCCCGATGCCCCGGTCCGGACGGGGCCGGGAGACCTGACGGAGCCCGGTGCCCCGGCCGCCCTGATCGCCACGGCGGCCGAAGAGCTCGGCGGGCGCATCGACATCCTCGTCGCCAACCACGCCCTGAGCGGCGACGACGGCCCGCTCGACGCGATCGACGCCGCCATGCTGGACGCGCACTGGGCGGTCGACACGCGTTCGGTGATCCTGCTTGTCCAGGCGTACGCCCGGCTGCGCGCGGAGCTCGCGCCGCGGACCCCGGGCGGGCGGGTCGTGATGATGACGTCGGGGCAGGACATCGCGGGCGGCATGCCGGAGGAGATCGCGTACGCCTTGCAGAAGGGGGCGCTTGCTTCCGTGACGCGTTCGCTCGCGACGACACTCGCCGATCTCGCCGTGACCGTGAACACCGTCAACCCCGGCCCCGTGGACACGGATTACCTCACCGGCGACGCCTACGCCCACATCGAGGCGCTCTTCCCCGCGGGCCGCTGGGGCATGCCCGACGACCCGGCCCGGCTCATCGCGTGGCTCGCCACGGACGAGGCCGAGTGGATCACCGGGCAGGTCATCGATTCGGAGGGCGGGATCCGTCGCTGAGGACCCGCCCTCCGCCGCCTCACAGCTTCGACAGCTCGTCCACCAGGTCGTCGAGGCCCAGCGACCCCTGGGACAGCGCGGCCATGTGCCAGGCCTTGGCGTCGAACGCGTCCCCGTGCCGCTGCCGCGCGTTCTCGCGGCCCAGCAGCCAGGCGCGCTCGCCGAGCTTGTAGCCGATGGCCTGACCCGGGATGGTCAGATAGCGGGTCATCTCGCTCGTCACGTAGTCCGTCGGGCGGCTGCAGTGCGCGTCGTAGAACTCCTGGGCGAGGTCGGGGGTCCACCGCTCGCCCGGGTGGAAGGGCGAGTCCGCGGGGATCTCCAGCTCCAGGTGCATGCCGATGTCGACGATGACGCGCAGCGCACGCATCATCTGGGCGTCGAGATAGCCGAGCCTGCGCTCCGGGTCGGTGAGGAAGCCGAGTTCGTCCATCAGCCGCTCCGCGTACAGCGCCCAGCCCTCGGCGTTGGCGCTGACGATGCCGACCGTCGCCTGATAGCGGGAGAGGTCCGACGCGACGTGCGCCCACTGGGCCAGCTGGAGGTGATGGCCGGGCACGCCCTCGTGGTACCAGGTGGAGACCAGGTCGTACACGGGGAAGCGGGTGTCGCCCATCGTCGGCAGCCAGGTGCGGCCGGGGCGTGAGAAGTCCTCGGAGGGGCCCGTGTAGTAGGGGGCCGCGGCGCCGCCGGGCGGGGCGATGTGGGACTCCACCTTCCGTACCCGCTCGGCGAGTTCGAAGTGGGTGCCGTCCAGCGCCTGGATCGCCTCGTCCATCAGGTCCTGCAGCCAGACCCTGACCTCCTCGACGCCCTCGATGTGCGTGCCGTGCTCGTCGAGGTGGGCGAGGGCGACCCAGGGGGTGGCCGCGCCGGGCAGGATCTTCTCGGCCTCGGCGCGCATCTCGCCGAGCAGCCGGTGGAACTCCGACCAGCCGTACGCGTAGGCCTCGTCGAGGTCCAGGTCGGCGCCGTTGCACTGACGGGAGAGGCGGGCGTAGCGCTCGCGGCCCACGATGTCGGGGGAGCCCTCGATCGCGGGGGCGTAGACGTCCCGCATCCAGTCGCGCAGCGCCACGACCGCCGCGGTGGCGCCCCGCGCGGCCGCGTCCAGCTCCGCGCGGAGCGCGTCGGGCCCGGCGGCCGCGAAGTCCTCGAACCAGCCGCGGCCGTCCGCGCCGCCGGTGCCCGCCCACTCCGTGAGCTGGCCGATGAAGGTGTCGGTGGGGCGCGGTCCCGCGAACAGCTTGCGTTCCAGGCCGAGTTCGAGGGACGCGCGGTACCCCTCGTACGCGGTGGGCACGGCCCGAAGGCGTTCGGCGATCGCCGCCCAGTCCTGCTCGGTGTCCATGGGCGTCACGGTGAAGATCTCCCGCACCTGATGCGGCATGGTGTGCAGATTGCCGACCGCCCGCAGCCCTTCGTCGGCCTCGTGCACCGCGAGGTCCGCGGTGAGCCGCTCCCGCAGAAGCCGGCCGCACCGGCGCTCGATCTCGCTCTCGGCGCCCGGCCTGCGCTCCGCCTCGTCGAGGCGCGCGAGGGTCGTCCGCGCGAGCCGCGCCAGGGCCTCCTGGCCCGCGGGCGAGGTGTCGGGGAGCCTGCTGTTGCTCTCCTCGACACCGAGGTAGGTGCCGGTGATCGGGTCGAGCGCGATGAGTTCGTCGACGTAGGCGTCGGCGACATCACGGGGGAGCTGGTCGGTGTTCTCCTGCGGGTTCTTCGTGGCTGACATGCGGACATCCTCGTACGGGGAAGGGGTGCGCGTCATCATGATTCGTCGGAGGAGTCACGGGGCGCGGCCGCGTCGGCATGCGGCGGGAGCAGCGGGCCGCACGCCCACTGCTGGAAGATCAACCGCGTCTCCACGCGCACCACTTCGCGCCGCGCGGTGAACTCGTCGAGGACGAGCCGCTGCAGATCCGCCGGGTCGGCCACCGCCACATGCACCAGGAAGTCCTCCGGCCCCGTGAGGTGGAACAGCGACAACGCCTCCGGCAGCGCCCTGATCCGGTCCACGAAGGGACCCACGAGATCGCGGCGGTGCGGGCGCACCTGCACCGAGAGCAGCGCTTCCAGGCCACGTCCGAGCTTCGCCGGGTCAAGGCGCAGCTGATGTCCGAGAATCACCCCCGAACGCCGCAGCCGCGTCACACGATCCAGACAGGTGGACGGCGCGACACCGACCTGCGCGGCCAGATCGCGATAGGTGGTCCGGGCGTCGTTCTGCAGCAGCCGCAGTATGTGCAGATCCACCGGGTCGAGTGCGACGGAATCGGCCATCGGCCGAACGTAGCACGGCATGTGGGGCTCCGACCCCGGCCGATGTTCACGCTGTGGCACATGGACGCGAACACGAACACGGCAGTCCGCCCGGCCCCGGAGGACCCCGGCCGACGGGCGGCAGCGGGTGGCACGGCGCGACGGCCGATGGCTCAAAGCGGCACACCGCCGCGCGCCCTGGACACCGAGGCCGTGCACGCCGGGCGGGAGGATCTGGCCGAACTCGGCCTGCACGCCGCGCCGATCGACCTCTCCACGACCTACCCCTCCTACGACAGTCGCGGCGAGGCCGCCCGCATCGACGCGTTCGCCGCCGACGGCGCGGTGGACGGCGGGCCGCCCGTGTACGGCCGCCTCGGGAACCCGACCGTCGCCCGCTTCGAGACCGCCCTCGCCCGGCTCGAAGGCACCGAGAGCGCGGTCGCGTTCGCCAGCGGCATGGCGGCGCTGACCGCGGTCGTCCTCGTCCGGGCGGCGGCGGGCCTGCGCCATGTCGTCGCCGTCCGGCCGCTGTACGGCTGCAGTGACCACCTGCTCACCGCGGGGCTCGTCGGCACCGAGGTGACGTGGGTGGACCGGTGGGATCCGCCCGGCAAGGACCCGGGGACGAGCCCGGCGCAGGGCATCGCGGACGCCATCCGCCCGGACACCGGCCTGGTGATGGTGGAGTCACCGGCCAACCCCACGCTCGCCGAACTCGATCTGGCCGCCGTCGCCGACGCCTGCGGCGAGGTGCCGCTGCTCGCCGACAACACCTTCGCGACGCCCGTCCTCCAGCGGCCCGCGGAGAGCGGCGCCCGCCTCGTGCTGCACAGCGCCACGAAGTACCTGGGCGGGCACGGCGACGTCCTCGGGGGCGTGGTCGCCTGCGACGAGGAGCTTGCGCGACGGCTGCGCCAAGTGCGGTTCACCACCGGCGGGGTGCTGCATCCGCTCGCCGGCTATCTGCTCCTGCGCGGTCTCGCCACGCTGCCCGTGCGGGTGCGCGCGGCGTCGGCGACCGCGGCGGAACTGGCGCGCCGCCTGGCCGCCGACCCGCGCGTGACCCACGTCCACTATCCGCGTCTCGGCGGCGCCATGGTCGCCTTCGAGGTGCGCGGCGACCCGCACGAGGTGATCGCGGGAGTACGTCTGATCACCCCCGCGGTCAGCCTCGGCAGCATCGACTCGCTCATCCAGCATCCGGCGTCCATCAGTCACCGGGTCGTCGACCCGGCGGACCGGCGCTCGTCCGGCGTGAGCGACCGGCTGCTGCGCATGTCGGCGGGTCTTGAGGACGTGGAGGACCTCTGGTCCGACCTGGACCGGGCCCTCGGGCGGGTCAGTGCTCCGCCTGCTGGTGCTCCCCGGCGCGAGCGTCGAGCGGTCGGGCGTGGTCGTACGGCAGCCGTGAACTGACCGGCGTCGCGTCCAGGCGGGCCGTGATCACCAGCGTGCCCTCCTCGATCTGGTAGTCGAGCGGCAGGCCGAGCCCGCGCATCGCGGCGACCATCCCCGTGTTGGACGCCTGCGTCACCGCGTACACGCTCTCGCAGCCCGCCTCGACCGCGAGCGTCACCAGGCGGCCGAGCAGCTGGCTGCCGATGCCGCGCCGCTGCCACTCGTCCTCGACGAGCAGCGCGATCTCGGTCTCGTCGCCGTCCCAGAGGAGATGCCCGATGCCGACGATGCGGCCCGACGCGGTCTGCACCGCGAGGGTGCGGCCGAACCGGGGACTGAGCAGGTGGTTGAGGTAGCGGTCGACGTCGTGGACCGGGCCGTGGTAGCGCATGCCGAGCGTGCGCGCCGAGCAGCGGTCGTGCATGGCCTTGGCGGCCTCGACGTCGGCGGTGTCCGCCCGGCGCACGGTGATGGAGTTGCCCTCGGGCAGCGTCAGGACGTCCTGGCTGCGCGGGATGCGCGGACCGAGCCGGGTGTCGAGCTCCACCAGGGCGCGCGCCCGGGCGAACTCGGTGGGCGTGAACGGCAGATACGGCCGCTCCACCGTGATCACTTCACCCTCGGGGCCCTTGAGCCGCAGCACCGTTCCTTCGAGTACGCCGTCGACGGGGGTGCCCTCGGCGGGCGCGGCCTCGTCGTCGCGTGCCGCGGTCCGCGAGGCGGCGGGCAGTGAGCGGATGGTGCAGCGGCCCAGCAAGTGCCGCAGCGCGAGGGGCAGTTCCGCGGCGTCGAGCGCGGTGCGGGTGGCCAGGCCGAGGATCCGGGTGGGGGCGTCGACGAGGTCGTGGGCGTCGGCGCGCTCGATCCAGGTCCCCGAGCCGCCCGCCCGGGCGATCGACCGGGTGATCTCGGCGGCGGACAGCTCCTCGGGGGCGCGCAGCAGGAACTCGTCGACGGTGCCGTCGGCCAGCGGGTGCGCCTGCAGGCTGAGGATGTCGACGCGCCGCTCGGCGAGCGTCATGCACAGCGCGGCCAGCGAGCCGGGCTCGTCCCGCACCGTCGTGCGCATCCGCCACAGGGTCGTCGCGCCCGACGGTGCCACGGGGTGCCCCGGCGCGGCGTGCGACGGCGTGGGCCCGGCCTGCTCCGCGACGGCGGAGGGCCGGGCGCCGATATCGGGCAGGGGCGGCGGGGCGTGCTCGTGGCGCCGTGCCCACCAGGTGTGGAACCCGACCGTGGCGAGCAGCACCACGGCCGAGATCACGAGCAGGGCGGGACCGTCGGGCCCGTGCCCCACCATGTTCGCCACGGCGTCCGCCACCGCGACGGCGGTGAACAGGGCGGCCAGTTCGACCACATCACGCCGCCAGTGGTGGACAGGGCGGCCGTGCTTGGTCCGGGTCACATCAGACAGGTCAGCTCTCATACGGTCACTGTGAACGACCGGTGTTGCGTGATCACAAACGCCTTGTGACCGATGGGTTAAGAGGCCATCTGCCCGATTGATCCCGATCCTCCGGTCGCCGGCGCCCCGCATCGCCTGCCGCTACTGCCCCACACGCCCCGGCTGCAGCTCCTGTGTGAACAGCACGCCGCCGCCCTCCTGCCGCAGCCGCACCGTCAGTACGCCGCTGCCGCCGTCGATGTCGACCTCTCCGTAGTACGGCGGGGTCTCGGCGGGCGAGGTGTTGGCGCGCGGGGGTGCCTTGATGAACGGCTGCGCGGGGCCGAAGGTGCCGTCGAGCTTCGTCGCGGGGAAGCCGCCTGCGGCCAGCGGCCCGGACACGAACTCCCAGAACGGCGCGAAGTCCTTGAACGCCGCGCGCGAGGGGTCGTAGTGCTGAGCCGACGTGTAGTGCACATCGGCGGTCAGCCACAGCGTGCCGGTGATCCCGCGGTGCTTGATGTGCCGCAGCAGCTCGGCGATCTGCAGCTCACGGCCGAGCGGCGCGCCCGGGTCGCCCTGCGCGACGGCCTCGAAGTTCGTGCTGCCGTCGGGCACGACGAGCCCCAGCGGCATGTCGGATGCGATCACCTTCCACACGGCCCGCGAACGCGACAACTCCCGCTTCAGCCAGGCGAGCTGGCGGGCGCCGAGGATCCCGACGGTGTCGTCGGGCTGTCTGCCCGGCGAGTTGGCGTTGCGGTACGAGCGCATGTCGAGCACGAACACGTCCAGGAGAGGCCCGTGCCGCAGCACGCGGTACACCCGCCCGTCCTCGTCGCCGGGCGGCAGCGTCGAGACCGGGAAGTACTCGCTGAACGCCCGCAGCGAGCGCTGCGCGAGGACGTCCACGTTCTTCTCGGTGTAGCGGGCGTCGGTCAGGATCTGCCCCGGGTACCAGTTGTTGTGCACCTCGTGGTCGTCCCACTGGACGATGGAGGGCACCTGGGCGTTGAACCGGCGCAGGTTCTCGTCGAGCAGGTTGTAGCGGAACGCGCCGCGGAACTCCGCGAGCGATTCGGCGACCTTTGACTTCTCCTGCGTCGTGACGTTCCGCCACACGGTGCCGTCGGGCAGTGTGACGCTGGGCAGGATCGGCCCGTCCGCGTAGATGTTGTCGCCGCTGCACAGGAAGAAGTCCGGGTCGCGTCTGCGCATCTCCTCGAAGACGCGATAGCCGCCGCGGTCCGGGTTGATGCCCCACCCCTGTCCCGCGATGTCGCCGGACCACAGGAAACGCACGTCTTCCTTGCGGCTCTTGGGGGAGGTGCGGAACGTACCGGCGACCGGTTCGCCCGTACGGCATGGATCGTCGGGATCCGCGAGGAGTACGCGGTAGTGGATCTGCTCACCGGCCGGCAGGCCGCGCAGCCGGGTGGTGCCCGTGAAGTCCGTGCCGGGGCCGAGCAACGGGCCGTGCCAGCGGCGGGGGTTGCGGAACGACTCGGTGGCCGACGTCTCCACGATCATGCGGGCGGTCCTGTCGGAGCGGACCCACACGAGACCGGAGTGCGCGGTCACGTCCCCGGCCTGCACGCCCCAGTCCGCCTTCGGGCGCCCCGCGAGGGCGAGCGAAGGAGCCGCCCCGGAGAGTGCGGGCACGGCCAGCGCCGCCGGGACGGCGAGCGATCCGCGCAGCACGCTGCGGCGACGGGGGGACGGGCTCGGCTGACGTGATGACATGAATGCGCCTCCAGTGACGGGTGCGACCAGTGTGCGGTGGGCCGACCGGTGGTGCGCCACAGCGCCCACGCGAAGCACAAGTGAACAACTCCCCACGGGCTCAGGGGAACCGCCGCGCGGACAACACCTGCACCGGTTCGGGCCAAGTCCCCGGAACCCGGACCGGACCTAGGTCGCCGGTCGCAGGACTGCGGACCGATCGCCAGGGTCGCGGGACGGAGCCGGGGGCCGCGAGGACGAGGGCGTACGGCCGATGTCCGCAAGATCGGCGGTGCCTAGGCTCGCCTCAGGGCACGTCACCGGGCGTGCCGGACAGAAGGGGGACGCCGTGCCCGTCAACGGCCAGAGCCACATCCGTATCGCCCGCCCCTCACGCGACCTCGCGGCGGCCGAGCACTTCTGGGCCGGGGGGCTCGGCCTGAGCGAGCTGTACCGGGCGGAGGGCGGCGACGCCCCCGGTGAGCACGATCTGCTGATGCTGGGCTGGCCCGACGCCTCCTGGCACCTCGAACTCGTCCACGAGGCGGCCGCGCCCGTCCTGCCGCGGCCCACCGAGGAGGACCTCCTCGTCATCTACCTCGACGAGGAGGTCCCCGAGGACCTGGTGGTGCGCCTGGAGGAGCACGGCGGCAGGCGCGTGCTCTCGCCCAACCCCTACTGGAACGAATGGGGCGTCACGATCGAGGACCCGGACGGCTACCGCCTGGTCCTCTCCCGGCGCGGCTGGTCCAACTCCTGAGCCCTCAGCGGCAGGTGTCGAGGATGACCCGGGCGACCAGGGCCGGGTCGTCGTTCATGGGCACATGACCGCACCCGGTCAAGCGGATGAGACGCGCGCCCGGGATGGTGTGCTTGGCGCGGATGCCCTGGCGGCGCAGGAGCAGCCGGTCCTTGCTGCCCCACGCCACGGTGACCGGGAGGCCCGGCACGTCGTCCCGGAAGAGGACGTCGCGCCCGGCCGCCAGCGTCTCCTCGAACCCGGTGGCGGCACCCAGCGCGAGCGTCTCGGCGACCACGGCCTCCGGTGAACGGCGCCAGGGCCGGGCGTAGATGGTGCCCGTGAGCGCCGCCCGCCCGGCCGCCGTCCTGGAGAGCCGCTCGATCGCAGGGCGCGGCAGCATGCGCGCGCCGCGCCGCATCGCGAGGAGCGTGCCGAAGGCGTACCGGCGTTCGGTCTCTGTCCAGAAGCCGCCGGGGGACAGCGCGGTGACCGAACGTACGAGCTTCTCCCTGCCGAGTTCCAGGGCGAGCAGCCCGCCCAGGGAGTTGCCCGCCACGTGCGGGCGCTCGATCTCCAGCGCCTCGCACAGCGCGCCGAGCACCTTCGTCACCGTCGCGAGGTCGTACGGCAACCCGTCCGGCAGCGCGGCGGATTCGCCGAAGCCCGGCAGGTCCACGGCGATCACGTCGTGCTCGGCGGCCAGGATGTCGAACACCGGGGACCAGGCCTGCCAGTGGTGCCCGATGCCGTGCAGGAGGAGCAACGGCTCGCCCGCGCCCGCCCGTTCGTAGGCGACGGTCAGCTCCCGCGGGCCGCTGGGTGATGCGACGCTGAAGGACACCTGTGCGGCCATGGCTGCTCCTGTCCCCGTCCCGGTCGACGGTTCCTTAGACTCGTTGTCAGCAACAATTACCGCTCAGTAGGCGCCACTTCAAGAGGGCGGCCGGATCGGCGTTGCCCAAGGGCCCGTTCCTCGCCCGGCGGCTGGCCATATGTGCTGTGCGCCGCATCGATTTCGCCTGGACAGCGGGGGGTGCGTCGGCTGGGATGGAGGGGTGGCTACCGACAGCATGACCGATGTTTTTGAAGAGCACCGTTCCGTTTTGATGGGCGTCGCCTACCGCATGCTCGGCCGGGTGGTCGACGCGGAGGATGTCGTCCAGGATGCCTGGCTCCGCTGGTCGACGGCCGACCGCGGTGAAGTGCGCGAACCGCGCGCCTACTTGGTGCGCGTCACCACCCGCCTCGCCATCGACCGACTGCGCCACCTCCAGTCGCGGCGCGAGTCATATGTGGGGCCCTGGCTCCCCGAGCCGTACGTCACCGACTTCGGCGCGAAGGTACCCGACACCGCCGAGCAGGCCGTGCTCGCCGAGTCCGTGTCCATGGCGGTGCTCGTCGTCCTGGAGTCCCTCTCGCCCCTGGAGCGCGCCGTGTTCGTGCTCCGCGAGGCCTTCGGGTTCCCGTTCGCCGAGATCGCGCAGACCCTGGACCGCAGCGAGGCGGCCGTGCGCCAGCTCGCCGGACGGGCCCGCAAGCATGTCGACGAGGGGGTGCCGCGGTTCGAGGTGGACCCCGCCGAACGGCGTGACCTGACCGAGCGGTTCCTGGCCGCGGCGACGGGGGGCGACCTGGGCGGACTGATGTCGCTCCTCGCCCCGGACGTCCGGCTCGTCGGCGACAGCGGCGGCAAGGCCAGAGCGCCCTTGCGTGTCGTCGAGTCCGCGGACAAGGTGGGCCGCTTCATCCAGGGCGCCGCCCGCAAGGGGGTCACCGAGGGCGCCGTGGTGGAGTTCCGCTTCATCGAGGTCAACGGCGCCGAGTCGCTGCTCGTCATCATCGACGGCAAGCCGGACAGCGTCCTCCAGTTGGAGATCGCCGACGGGCGCGTCCAGCGCGTCTACATCGTCCGCAATCCAGACAAGCTCATCACGCTCGTTCCGTAATAAACCTCTGGAATATCGCCCATCGAGGAACAAAACGGTACGACGTGAGCCCCCGCCGACGCGGCGGGGGCTCACTTTTGTGCCCACCTGGCGCGCGTGGCTGATTACGACCGCTTGGCCTCTCGCGAACAGCGCATGAATGCTCTGTGGCATCACCCCTGTGCGGGCTGTAACGGATCGAGGATTGGTCTTGACCAAGGGTGGGTGCGGCCCTATGGTCGCAGAGATAGTGCAGGAACCTTTAATAAACAAGGGCGCTTAAACGCCGCCGTTGCACGGCGATTGCGGAGGACAGGGTGGGGACCACGCAGCTCGAAACGGTGCCGGAGCCGAAGTACTGGCATCTGAAGACCGTGCTCAGTGAGGCGCTCGACTCCGAGTTCGCCGTGGGGGAGATCCTGCCGAACGAACGCGATCTCGCCGCCCGGTTCGGTGTCGCACGCGCCACCCTGCGCCAAGCGCTCGAGCAGCTCGAACTCGAAGGCAGGCTGCAGCGCCGCCGCGGAGTCGGCACGACCGTCGCTCCGCCGCGGATGGGCGTGGCCGTCGGATCCGCGCAGGGCACGTGGCCGGGCGCGGTCGGCGATGCCTGGCAGCCCGCGGATTGCGCACCGGCGGTCCCGTCCGCCGACGTGGCCCGCATGCTGGAGACCCTTCCCGAGGAGCAGGTGCACGTGGTGCGCCGTACCCGGGTCTCGCAGGGCCAGCCCGTCGCCGCCGAACTGCTCTACATCCCGACGTCGTCGGTTCCCGAACTGACCGGCATGGACGCGCCGTCCGGTGCGGCCCGCGCGCGCGTGGTCCTGCGCGAACTGGCCAGGCTCGGCCTCGAAGGACAGGACAGGGCCGTCGAACTCGGCTCGGCCCGCGCGGACGACGCCAAGGCGCTCGACCGTCTCCCCGGGGCACCGGTGCTCGTCGTGACGACCCGCTTCCTCGCCGAAGGGCGTACGGCGGCGGTGTCCATGGCCACGTATCGCGCGGACACCTGCCGACTGACCTTCGGTGACTCCGGCGGCGTGGAGATCCACCACGGACCGGAACAGCGCGCTTCCTGACGCCGTCAGCGGCGACGTCCTCACGGGACGTCGCCGCGGCATCCCGCGCCCGGCCCCGTGCCGGGCGCGTTGTGTTTCCCCGGGCTTCGGGCGTGCCGCGTGCCGCTACTTCACCGCCGCGCCGTGACCGTTCCTTCGACGGCGAACAGCTCTTCCTCGACATGGTCGAGCGCGAGCCGCAGCGCCCCGGTGGCCACGGCCGCCTCGCCCAGCAGCGAGAGCGCCACCCGGGGCGGCCGCAGGCAGTAGCGCGCCAACTCGCGGTGCAGCGGCTCCAGTACGCCGTCCAGACCCGCGGCCCAGCCGCCCACGACGACCAGTTCGGGGTCGAGGGCGAGTACCAGGGCGGCCACGTCGTGCACGAGCCGCTGGATGAAGCGCTCCACGGCCGCCTGCGCCCGCTCGTCGCCCTCGCGCGCGTGGGCGAACACCTCGGCCACGGCCTGCTCGTCCAGCGGGTGCAGCGGCTCGCCCGTCGTGGAGAGCAGCGTCTCCGGAGTGACCTCGCGGCCCAGCAGATGCAGCGCGCCGATCTCCCCGGCCGCGCCGCCGAAACCACGGTGCAGCCGTCCGCCGATCAGTGACCCGGCCCCCGGGCTCAGCCCCGCGAGGACGAACACCACGTCGTCCGTGTCGGTCGCCACGCCCTTCCAGTGCTCGGCCACGGCCGCCGCGTTGGCGTCGTTCTCCACGAGCACCGGGCACTTGAACGACCTGCGAAGGCGCTCGCCCAGCTGCAGCCCCGTCCACTCCGGCAGCGCCGTGCCGAGCCGGACCGTGCCGTCGACCTCCACGATGCCGGGGCTGCCGACCCCGACGGCGCGCAGCGAGCTGCGGGCGATGCCCGCGCGGCGCAGCAGATCCGCGACCACGGTGCGCAGCCGCTCCAGGCGCTCGTCCGCGGGCGCAGCCTCCGAGACGTCCTTGGACGCCGTGCCGAGGACCTTGCCGTCCAGGTCGGAGAGGGCCGCGGCGACGCGGTGCGGGCCGATCTCCAGGCCGAGGAGGTGCCCCGCCTCCGCACGGAAGCGGAACTTCCGTGCGGGCCGGCCCTGACGTCGAGCGCCGCTCTCCTCGGCCGCGGACTCCACCACGAGCCCGGCCTCGATGAGCCCCTCGACGACCCCCTCGACGGTGGGCCGGGAGAGTCCGGTCACGCGGGTGATCTCCGTGAGCGTCGCCAAGTCCGCGGCGCGCAGCGCGTGCAGCACCACCGCGGAGTTGATCCGCCGCAACAGAGAGGGGTCCCCGCCGGTCAGCCGCCCCAACGTCCGTCCTCCCAGCTCGTGCGCATGATGGCCGGATCGTACTCGCAGCGCGGGGCGGCGGCGAGTGCCGGGCCCGCCTTCACCCTGTGTGCGTACCGCATCCGCACGCCGTGCGCGGACCTCATCCCGGCGACACGAAACCGGACTCGTAGGCGGCGATGACCGCCTGTGTCCTGTCGCGTGCACCCAGCTTGGCAAGGACGGCGCTGACGTGCGACTTGACGGTCTCCGTGCCGACGACGAGACCGGAGGCGATCTCCGCGTTGGTCAGGCCGCGCGCCATCAGCCGCAGCACCTCGGCCTCGCGCTCGGTCAGCGCCGCCCGGTCCAGCGCGGCCCTGGCCGCCGGATTGCCCCGCTCAGCGCCGTACGAGCCCGCGAGCTGCCGCACCGCCGCGGGGAACAGCAGCGACTCGCCCTCGGCGACCAGGCGCACGGCGTGCACGATCTCCGCGGGCCTGGCCCGCTTCAGGAGGAACCCGTCGGCTCCCGCGCGCAGCGCCTCGTACACGTACTCGTCGTTCTCGAAGGTCGTGATCACGAGGATCTTCGGCGGGTCCTGGACCGTGCGCAGGACCGCCCGGGTGGCCTCGATGCCGTCGAGCAGCGGCATCCGGACATCCATCGCGATCACGTCGGGCCGCAGCTCGCGGACCAGGGGGATCACCGCGGCGCCGTCCGCGGCCTCGCCGATCACCTCGATGTCGGGCTGTGCCGAGAGGACGGCACGCAGCCCCGCGCGTACGAGGGGTTCGTCGTCGACCAGGAGCACTGTGACCGGCATCCGGTCAGCCTAGATCACGCCAGGGGAAGCTCGACGTGCACCTGCCATTCGCCGTCGTCGGGCCCCGTGCTGGCCCGCCCGCCGAGCAGCGTCGCCCGCTCCCGTATGCCGCGCAGACCGCTGCCGCCGCGCCCCGTCGCGGTCGTCGTCCCGGGCAGCGCGTTGCGTACGTCCATCAGCAGCCGGGTGTCGTCGACGGCGATGCGCAGGCGCACCGGCACCGGGCCCGAGTGACGCAGGACGTTGGTGAGCGACTCCTGGAGCATCCGGTAGCCCTCGCGGGAGACCGGTCCGGGCAGCCGCTCCACGGGCCCGGTCACCTCGACGTCGACCTTCGCGCCCGAGGCGCGGGCGGAGTCGAGGAGGCGGTCGGCGTCGGCGAGCGTGGGTCTGCTGCTCGCGGGCCGCCCGTCCTCCCGCAGCACGCGAAGGACCCGCTCCAGATCCTCGAGCGCGGCCCGGCCCGTCTCCTCGACGGCCTCCAGGGCGCGGTCGGTGAACTCCGGGTCGGCCGCGGCCCGTGCGGCGCCCGCCTGGACGACGGCGACGGTCAGCGCGTGCCCGATGGAGTCGTGCAGTTCGCGCGCGATGCGGTTGCGTTCCAGGAGCTGCTCGGTGCGCTCCTCCAGGGCATCGAGGCGCTCCGCGGGGGAGGGGCCGAGGAGACGGCGGGCCACGTGGGCCATCAACGACCCCGTGCCCATGATCATCGCGCCCTCGGCGAGGACGAGCAGGAGCCCCAGCGGCAGGGCGGCCCAGCCGGGGGAGGGCACGGGCAGGAGGAGCCCGTCGGTCTCCGGAGGCTCGTCCAGCGCGCCCAGCAACGCGAAGACCATGCCGAGCAGTTGCCCCGTCCCCAGCACCAGGGCACAGCCGACCTCGAGCCGGAGCACCAGCCAGAGCGCGGTCCTGCCCCGGTCCCGCCACGAGGAGGACGGAGCCACGGAGATCCCCGTTTCCTCCCCCTCGCCCTCCACGCGCGCGTGCGCACCCGGGAACAGCATCAGCCGGGCCTGCAGACCCTCGGCCCTGCGCATGGCCGGAACCATGGCGGCGATCAGCAGCAGCGGAACGGGAATGACCAGGACGAGCACCCAGTCGGTGCGCGTCGGGCTGGAGAGCCCCGGATAGATCGAGGCCAGGACCCAGGCGACCCCTGAGCCCAGGAGGAGATGCAGACTGCGCGTGTAGGTCACGGCGCGCGTCAGGGGTCTCAGGAAGCCGGGCATTCCGTCATCGTGCCAGGCGGACCGCGCCGACCGGCTCCCCCGTGCGGGGGAGACACTCTCCCCGGGCGGGGGAAGACCGCAGGCGGGGGCGGCGGCGAGGCTGATGCCCATGACCAGCATCGACGTCCAAGACCTGACCAAGGAGTACGGCACGACCCGCGCGGTGGACGCCCTCACCTTCAGCGTCCGACCCGGCCGGGTCACCGGCTTCCTCGGCCCCAACGGCGCCGGCAAGTCCACCACCATGCGCCTCGTCCTCGGCCTCGACCGGCCCACCTCGGGCACGGCCACCGTGGGCGGCCGCTCCTACGCCACCCTCGAAGACCCCCTGCGCCACGTCGGCGCGCTGCTCGACGCCCAGGCGGCCCACGGATCGCGCACCGCCCACAGCCATCTGCTGGCCCTCGCCGTCAGCAACCGGCTCCCCGAGCGGCGCGTCGACGAGGTCCTTGAGGAAGCCGGGCTCGCGTCCGTGGCCGGTCGCCGGATCAAGACGTTCTCGCTCGGCATGCGGCAGCGCCTCGGCATCGCTGCGGCGCTCCTCGGCGACCCCGGCGTGGTGATGCTGGACGAGCCGTCCAACGGCCTCGACCCCGAAGGGATCATCTGGATCCGCGAGTTGATGCGGCGTCTGGCGCGGGAGGGCCGCACGGTCCTGGTCTCCAGCCACCTCATGAACGAGACCGCCACCTTCGCCGACCACCTCGTGGTCCTCGGCCGGGGCAGGCTCCTCACCGACACCTCCATGCGGGAGTTCATCGAGGCGCACAGCCGCCCGCGCGTCCGGGTGCGCACCACGGACCCGGCGGCACTCCGCGGCGTCCTGTCGGGCAAGGGCCACACCCTGGGGGAGGCGGACGACGGTCGCTGGACCGTCGACGGGGCGAGGGCCGAGGAGATCGGCGCCATCGCCGCGGCCGCCGGGATCCCGGTCCTCGAACTCGCCGACGAAGAGGCCTCCTTGGAGCAGGCCTATCTCGCCCTCACCGCCGACGAGACCGAGTTCGCGGCCACCGCGCCTGCCTCGTCCGCCGCACCCACGTCCCGCCAGGAGGCCTGACGATGTCGAACACCGCCGTGCTGCCCGTCGTCCGCGCCGAGTGGATCAAGCTCAAGTCGCTGCGTTCCAGCCGGGGCGCGCTGATCGCCGTGTTCGCGGCCACCGTCGCCATCACCACGCTGGTGTTCGCGACGGTGGGCAAGGCCGAGGCGGACAACGCCGACGCCGAACCGCTCTTCGGCGCCTTCTACGCCTTCAACTTCGGCCAGATCGCGGCCATCAGCTTCGGCACCACCGCTGTGTCCTCGGAGTACACGAGCGGCGCGCTGCGGATCTCGCTGGCCGCGGTGCCGCGCAGGGGACTGTTCTACGGCGCCAAGATGGCCGTCGTCGGGGGACTCGCGCTCGTGACCGGGCTCGTCACCAGCTTCGCCACCTTTCTGATCGGCCAGGCATTTCTGGGGGAGTACGCGATCGGGCTCGGGCACCCCGGCGCCGTGCGCGCCTGCGTCGGAGGCGGCATCTACCTGGCGCTGATGACGCTCCTCGCGGCGGGCCTCACGGCCGTGCTGCGCAGTGGAGTCGCCGTCCTGAGCGTGCTGATCCCCTTCACGCTGATCGTGTCGTTCGTGGTCGGCGACGTGGCGAGCGGTGTCGCGGCCTTCCTGCCCGACAAGGCGGGCCAGCAGGTGCTGCACGAGAACGCGACGGGAACCCTCGGACCCTGGGCCGGGCTTGCGGTGACGGCGGCCTGGGCGGCCGCGGCGCTCCTCGCGGGCTGGTGGGCGGTGCGGCGCCGCGACGCGTGACTGGTTGTCAGTGGCGGCCGCTTTACTGGATGCCATGACGACCTCACAGCATCTCGCCGCGATCGACCTGCTGCGCTCCCGGGAATTCCCTGGGGAGCACGGCAGGTCGGAGCGCGGCTCCGAGGGTCCCGGGTACCACATCGCGGAGTTACTGACGAGCGACTCCTTCTGGGAGGACGACGGCACGCGATGGCACGCCACCGAGGAGCAGTACGAGGCGGAGCGCGACGCCCTGACGGTGCTCCTCGCCGACCGCTGGGGACCCCCGCAGCGGTTCAGCCTGGCGAGCCTCTTCGAGCGCACCGTGGCCGTCGACTTCGGCGAAGCCGACGAGGCGATACCGGAGCCGTGGGCCCAGTTGAGCTCCTGCGTGCCGGATCTGCACCTGTGGCAGGTGGACGGCCGCTGGATCGCCCTCGGAGTCGCCCAGTGGGACAGGGAACTGCCCTTCCAGCTCCTGGCCGTGGTCACGGAGACGGACCCGCCGTGAGGGCGTGGGCCCCAGGTCACGGCATGCCGGGGCCTGGTCCGTCAGAGGAGGCCGAGAGAGCCCGTGCCCGACGGCTCGAAGAAGCGGGCCACGGCCGAGTCCGGTACGCCGGAAAGCTCCGCGGGCGACCAGCGCGGCCTGCGGTCCTTGTCCACGACCTGCGCGCGGATGCCCTCGGGCAGATCGGGCGAGGCGAGCACGGCGCAGGAGACGCGGTACTCCTGCTCCAGGACGGCTTCCAGGGACGGCAGTTCATGCGCCAGGCGCAGGGCGGCGAGCGTGACCTTCAGCGAGGTCGGGGACTTCGCGAGGATCGTCTCCGCCGCCTCCTTCGCGTGCCGGTCGCCGACGGCGTGCAGACGGTCGACGATCTCCTCGACCGAGTCGGCCGCGTAGCAGTGGTCGATCCACTCGCGCCACCCGGCCAGTTCACCGTCGGGAGCCGCCGTCGCGTACTGCCGTACGGCATCGGCCGCGGGGGTGTCCGAGAGGGCCGCGGTGAACTCCGCGAGGCGCTCCGACGGCACGAAGTGGTCGGCGAGACCGCACAGCAGCGCGTCGCCCGCGCCCACGGCGGAGCCGGTCAGCGCGAGATGCGTGCCCAACTCGCCCGGGGCGCGCGTCAGCAGATAGGTGCCGCCCACGTCGGGCACGAAGCCGATGCCGGTCTCCGGCATGGCGATCCGGGAGCGTTCGGTGACGATGCGGACGTCGCCGTGCGCGGACACGCCGACGCCGCCGCCCATCACGATGCCGTCCATGACCGCGACGTACGGCTTCGGATAGCGGGCGATGCGGGCGTTGAGGCGGTACTCGTCGTGCCAGAAGGCGGCCGAGGCCGCGCCGCCGCCCGCCCGGACGTCGTCGTGGATGGAGCGGATGTCGCCGCCCGCGCACAGCCCGCGCTCCCCGGCGCCGGTGATGACCACCGTGGCGATCGCGTCGTCCCGCTCCCAGGCCGTCAGGGCGTCGTCGACGAGCCCGACCATCGCGTGGTTGAGGGCGTTGATGGCACGCGGCCGGTTCAGGACGATGTGCCCGGCGCGGCCCTCGCGGCGGATCAGGACGGGGGCTTCGTCGGGAGTGGCGTTCATGGTGCGGGTGGCTCCGTTCACTTGAGGCCCTGCGGGTCGGGGTCGGCGCGGGTGTCAGGACCGTGGCTGGAAGGCGTCGAGGATCTGCTCGGCGGCCGACGTCGCCGTCAACGTGCCCTCACGCACGCGCTGTTCCAGGTCCGGCGCGACCCGCTGCACCTCTCCGTGCGCGAGCAGCCTGCCGAGCAGTTCGTCCCGGACCATCGACCAGGTCCAGTCGACCTGCTGGTCGCGGCGCTTGGCGGCCAGACGGCCCGTCGAGTCGAGCAGCGTACGGTGCTGCTCGATCCGCTCCCAGAGGGTGTCCAGGCCGCTGGACTCGCGGGCGCTGCAGGTCAGCACGGGTGGGGTCCAGGCGGCGTCGGCGAGTGGGGTCTCCCCTGCTCGAGCGGAGCCGAGAGCTTGGGGATGCATGAGGCGCAGGGCGCCCGCCAGTTCACGCGCCGCCGAGCGTGCGTCCCGCTCGTGCGGGCCGTCCGCCTTGTTCACGGCGATCACGTCCGCGAGTTCGAGGACGCCCTTCTTGATGCCCTGCAGCTGGTCGCCGGTGCGCGCGAGCGTGAGCAGCAGGAACGTGTCGACCATGTTCGCGACCGCCGTCTCCGACTGGCCGACGCCCACGGTCTCCACGAGCACCACGTCGTACCCCGCCGCCTCCATCACCACGATCGACTCGCGGGTCGCCTTGGCGACACCGCCGAGCGTCCCGGCGGAGGGAGAGGGCCGGACGAACGCGGCAGGGTCGAGCGAGAGCCGCTCCATCCTGGTCTTGTCGCCCAGGATGGAGCCGCCCGTGCGGGTGGACGACGGGTCGACGGCGAGCACCGCGACCCGGTGTCCGAGCGAGGTGAGCATCGTGCCGAGCGCGTCGATGAACGTGGACTTGCCCACGCCCGGCACCCCGCTGATGCCGATCCGGCGAGCCCGCCCGCTGTGCGGGAGCAGCTCGGTCAGCAGCCGCTGCGCCAGTTCCCTGTGCTGCGGCCGGGTCGACTCGACGAGGGTGATGGCCCGCGCGACGAACGCGCGCTTCCCGTCGAGTACGCCCTTCACATACGCGTCGATGTCGATCGTCACAGCCATGGGCTTTGGGGGCTCACCGACTCACAGTTCGTGGCCGAGATCGGCCGCCAGACGCTTCACCAGGTCGTACGCGGCATCCGGGATGACCGTGCCGGGCGGGAAGACCGCCGTGGCACCCGCCTCGTGCAGCGCCTCGACGTCCTGCGGCGGGATCACGCCGCCCACGACGATCATGATGTCGTCGCGGCCCTCGGCGGCCAGTTCCTCGCGCAGCGCGGGGACCAGGGTGAGGTGCCCCGCCGCGAGCGAGGAGACGCCCACGATGTGCACGTCCGCCTCGACGGCCTGCCGGGCGACCTCCGCCGGGGTCTGGAACAGCGGGCCGACGTCCACGTCGAAGCCCAGGTCGGCGAAGGCGGTGGCGATCACCTTCTGGCCGCGGTCGTGACCGTCCTGGCCCATCTTGGCGACCAGGATGCGCGGCCTGCGGCCCTCGGCCTCCTCGAAGGAGTCCACCAGGGTGCGCGTGCGTTCGACGGACGGCGACTGGCCTGCTTCGGTGCGGTACACACCGGAGATCGTACGGATCTGGCCCGCATGCCGCCCGTACACCTTTTCCAGTGCGTCGGAGATCTCACCGACGGTGGCCTTCGCGCGGGCCGCGTCGACGGCCAGGGCGAGCAGATTGCCCTCGAGGCCGGGGCCCGAACCGCGCTCGGCGGCCGCGGTCAGTGTGCGCAGGGCGTCCTGGCAGGCGTTCTCGTCGCGCTCCTCGCGCAGCCGCCGCAGCTTGGCGATCTGCTGGGCCCGCACCGAGGAGTTGTCGACCGCGCGGACCTCGATCTGCTCGTCGCTGTCCACCCGGTACTTGTTCACGCCGATGACGGGCTGGCGCCCCGAGTCGATGCGCGCCTGCGTACGGGCCGCGGCCTCCTCCACGCGCAGCTTGGGGATGCCCGCGTCGATGGCCTGCGCCATGCCGCCCGCCGCCTCGACCTCCTCGATGTGCTGCCAGGCACGGCGTGCCAGGTCGTACGTCAGCTTCTCGACGTAGGCGCTGCCGCCCCATGGGTCGATCGACCGCGTCGTGCCCGACTCCTGCTGGATCAACAGCTGGGTGTTGCGGGCGATGCGGGCGGAGAAGTCGGTGGGCAGCGCGAGTGCCTCGTCGAGGGCGTTCGTGTGCAGCGACTGGGTGTGGCCCTGCGTCGCCGCCATCGCCTCGACACAGGTGCGCGTGACGTTGTTGAAGACGTCCTGCGCGGTCAGCGACCAGCCCGAGGTCTGCGAATGGGTGCGCAGGGACAGCGACTTGGCGTTCTTCGGGTCGAACTGCTTGACGAGCTTCGCCCACAGCAGGCGCGCCGCGCGGAGCTTGGCGACCTCCATGAAGAAGTTCATGCCGATCGCCCAGAAGAAGGAGAGGCGCGGGGCGAATGCGTCCACGTCGAGACCGGCCTGCTGACCCGCGCGCAGATACTCCACGCCGTCGGCGAGGGTGTACGCCAGCTCCAGGTCGGCCGTCGCCCCCGCTTCCTGGATGTGATAGCCGGAGATCGAGATGGAGTTGTAGCGCGGCATCTTCTGCGAGGTGTACGCGAAGATGTCGGAGATGATCCGCATCGAGGGCTTCGGCGGATAGATGTAGGTGTTGCGGACCATGAACTCTTTGAGGATGTCGTTCTGGATGGTCCCGGCCAGCTTCTCGGGCGCCACGCCCTGTTCCTCGGCCGCCACGATGTAGAGCGCGAGCACGGGAAGCACGGCGCCGTTCATCGTCATCGACACCGTCATCTTGTCCAGCGGAATGCCGTCGAAGAGCTGACGCATGTCGTAGATGGAGTCGATGGCCACGCCCGCCATGCCGACGTCGCCGGTGACGCGTGGGTGGTCACTGTCGTAACCCCGGTGCGTGGGCAGGTCGAAGGCGACCGAGAGGCCCTTCTGCCCCGCGGCGAGGTTGCGCCGGTAGAAGGCGTTGGACTCCTCGGCGGTGGAGAATCCCGCGTACTGCCGGATCGTCCAGGGCTGGTTGACGTACATCGTCGGGTAGGGCCCGCGCAGATACGGCGCCACGCCCGGATACGTCCCGAGGAAGTCGAGGCCCTCCAGATCGGCCCCGGTGTACAGCGGCTTGACCGCGATCCCCTCGGGCGTCTCCCACAGCAGGTCGCTCTCGGACCTGCCGGTGGACTCCTTGACGGCGGTGCGCCACTGCTCGTGCGAGCCCGCGGCGCCGTCGCCGGGACCCAGGTCGATGGAGGAGAAGTCGGGGATCCGCATTACGCCACTCCCATGCGGTCGAGGGTGGAGGAGAGCACGGCCACGGCGTCGCAGCCCGCGAAGACGTATGCGTCGACAGCGGCGTACTCCCCGCGCCCGGCGAGGAACACCCGCTGCGCACCGGCCGACTTGAGGGCCTCGGCGACCGCGTCGGCCTGCTCCGCGTACAGCGCGTCACTGGAGCACAGGCACGCCACCGTCGCCCCGCTGGCCCGGAACGCCTCGGCGGCCGTCTCCGGGTCCACCGTCGCCGGCTCGTGCACGGCCTCGATGCCGCCCGCCTGGAAGAGGTTCGACGCGAACGTCGCCCGCGCGGTGTGCGCGGCGGCCGGGCCGAGCGCCGCGAGGAACACGCGGGGCCGGGCACCGGTCTTCGCCAGATGCGCGTCGGAGCGGGTGCGCAGCTCCTCGTACGCCTCGTCGCGCCGCACCCGGGGCAGCCCCCCGGTGGGCGCATCGGGCGCCGCGTCGCGCTCCACGGGGCGCTCGGTGAGCTGCGGGAACTCGCTGATACCGGTGATCGGCTCGCGCCGCTTGGCGAGCTTCTTGCCGCGATCGGCCCAGGTCGCGGCGAGGCGTTCGCCGATCCATCCGGAGCGCAGGGCCGCCGCCTGGCCGCCCGCACGCTCGATCTCCTGGAAGAACTCCCAGCCCGCGTGGGCCAGTTCGTCGGTGAGCCGCTCCACGTACCAGGAGCCGCCCGCCGGGTCGATGACGCGCGCCAGATGCGACTCGTCGATCAGGATCGTCGACGTATTGCGGGCGATCCGGCGCGCGAACGCGTCGGGCAGGCCGAGCGAGTGGTCGAACGGCAGCACGGTCACGGCATCGGCGCCGCCGACGCCCGCGCTCAGGCAGGCGATCGTCGTACGCAGCATGTTCACCCACGGGTCGCGCCGGGTCATCATCACCGGCGACGTCACCGCGTGCTGGCGCTGCGCCCCCGCGGACGCGGCGCCGCACACCTCGGCGACCCGCGCCCACAGGCGGCGTGCCGCCCGCAGCTTGGCGATGGTCAGGAACTGGTCGGCGGTCGCCGCGTACCGGAACTCCAGCTGGGCGCAGGCCTCTTCGACGGAGAGCCCGGCACCGGTCAGCTCCCGCAGATAGGCGACCCCCGTGGCCAGGGAGCTGCCCAGCTCCTGCGCGGCCGAGCCGCCGGCCTCGTGGTAGGGCAGCGCGTCCACGACGAGCGCACGCAGACCGGGGTACTCCCGGGCGCACAGCCGGGCGAGCTCCACCGCGGCCGCCGGGTCCGACTCCTCGCCGGTGCGGGCCTCGTGGCCCAGCACGTCGGCGCCGAGGTTGCCGTGCGCCGACTCCTTGGGCACGCCCGCGGTCTCGTACAGGCCGAGCAACTCACGGGCGGCGGGCGCGAATTCGGCGCCCGCGTCGAGCGCGACGGGGGCGAGGTCGAGGAAGACGCCGTCGAGCGCCTGCGCGAGGCCGGACACCGGGACGCCGTGCGCGCCCACGCTCAGCCAGAGCGAGGTGACGCCGTTCTCCAGGTCGCCGAGCACGGCTTCGTTCGTGCGTACGGGGTCGGTGCCCGCGTGCCGCTGCCGCACGTCCCAGCCCGCGGCCGCGTTGCCGCCTGCCGTGCCGCCCCGGACGAACGGGGCGAAGCCGGGGTGGCCCACGTCGGGCGCGGCGTCGTGGGAGGTGTACAGGGGGCGGGTGCTGAGCCCGTCCTCGAGTGCGGTGGACAGCGCTTGCTCGGCAGCCGCGCCCGATACGTCCTTACCCGACTTGCGCAGCACGCCTTCCACCAGGCGCTGCCACTGCTCATGGGTCGCATCAGGGAACTCGGCGGCCAGGGAAAGCCCGTCGTCAGGCAGGACCGTCATGCCCCGAATGCTAGGGCGGAACCCCTGGCACGCGGTGCCGAAAGAGCCTGTGACCTTGCCCTCTTCTGAACTCCCTTGATCTTCAAGGGGTGGACGGCTATTGCTTGCCGCAGGCATCCATCACCACATTTCGGGCCAGACAGTGATGCAGTGACAGGGGTGGAAGCGGCGGCCAAGGACGCGCTTGGGGGTGGCTCAGGGGCGGGTTGGGGGCGGGTCAGGCGTGGGTTGGCGACGGGCTGGCCGGGACCTGGCCGCGGTTTGGGTGCGCTTTAGGGGTACGCAAGGGGGCCGGGCTAGGGGAGGGCTCGTGCGGAGGTCGCGGGGGAGGGTTCACGCGGAGGCGCGCGAGGTCGGCCGCGGCCGCACGGAGGGATTCCCGGTGGCGTACTGGACGTACTCACGGAGCAACCGGAAGCCTGCCGTCCAGGCCAGCAGGCGGCTCGGCCGGTTGTCGCGCCCGCAGGACCAGCTCGCGGTGCGCCCGCGCGCGGTGATGTCCGCGCACAGGGCCGTCACACACGCGAGGGCAAGCCGCTCCCTGCGCCGCTCGGGCGTGGTGAGCACGGCGACGTCCTCGTACGCCCCGCCGACGAAATAGCCGCAGGCCACGGCGGCGACCTGGCCCGCCCGGTCGAACGCGCCCCAGCCGTGCCCCGAGGTGGCGAGCCCCGTGGGGCCGCCCCAACTGCTGTGGATCCACGCGGAGTCGCCGGACAGTGCGGTGAGGGCTTCGGCGTCGCGGGCCTCCAGACGGCGCACGGTCACCCCGCGCGGCGGGCGCGGCGGGTCCACCGGCTCACGGTGGACGTACACCATGCGTTCCACCGGTACGAGCCGATCGAACGCGGCGCCGAGCACCGGCAGGAAGCGCGCCGGAGCCTCCACCCGGCTGCGGGCGAAGGGGACGAGCAGGCCCGGCGTGAGACTGTGCGGATCGCCGCTCAGGAGCACATGGCCCGCGCAGGAGACGGCGGCGACCCGTGGGCTCAGGGCACGGTCCGCCCACCAGCCGCCGACACCCGTGGCGGCGACATGCTCCGGCAGGGAGGCGGGCCCGGGCGATCCGGCGGTGAACCAGCGGTTCACGTCGGGCAGCGGCTGCTGGGGAAGCGGGATCATGCGGGCTCCTCCGGAGTGAGACCTTCGAGTGAACTGGGCGTGACACCGGCCGGCCCGTGAACGACGACCCGCGTCCGCGACACCGGGTTCCCGTTCCGCCCGTCATCCAACTGGCCACGGAGTCACCGCTCAAGAGCGCCCCGTCGGCCTTGACGTGGCCCTGATGTACGACAGGACCGGGTGACAGCATCGCGTCAGAGCAGGGCGCAGTCGCGTCAACGTCACGTCATGGAGGGTCGGTTGGCACCTCGTGCCGGGCATAACGTCACCGTATGCCGCGGGTCACCCAACGAACCCGCGGTGCCCGACTCCGCAGCATCCGTTCTGTCTCCACCGGAGGAACCCCATGACAGAGATCCCGTGCGGCGAGGACCCCGAGCCTTGTGAACCCGGCCCGGCCGGACCGCTGTTCGTCCCCGTCCGGCCGGGACCCGCGGGCTGTGTCGCCCGCCTGTTCCGCACCCCCGTCGGCGGGCGCACCGCCGTCGCCTTCACCACCGAGGAACGCCTCGGCGCCGCCCTCGGCGACCGGGAGCCGTGGATCAGGCTCTCCGAACCGGCGTTGCGGGCCCTCACCGAGCCGCTCGGCGTCCGTGAGGTCACCGTCGATCCGCGCCTTGCCGCACATCCCGTCGGACCGCCGCCGGTCAGGCCCGGCGAGCGCCGCGCCGCCGCCTGGCGCGACTGGGACCCGCAGGCGGTGGGCGTCCTGCGCGTCACCGGCGCGGCGGCCCTCGCGGGCGCGCTGAACCTATGGATCGGCTGAGGACGAGGCGAAAAGAGACCCTGTCATGACCACCTTGCACGTACCTCCGTTCCCGGCACAGAGCCCGTCGCCGGCCCCCTCCGCCGCCCTGGGCACCCGCCCCGCCAAGGCCCCCCGGCCGGCCTCCCCGCCCGACCCCGAGCTCTCCGTCTGGCCCGTCTCCACCACCCGCCTCGACGACGGTGACCTCTCCGTCGGCGGTGTCCCGCTCAGCGAGGTCGCCGAGCGCTTCGGGACCCCCGCGTACCTCCTCGACGAGGGCGAGGTGCGCGGCCGCTGCCGCGGCTATCTGCGCGCCTTCCCGGAGGCCGAAGTCCTCTACGCCGCCAAGGCGTTCCTGTGCCGTGCCATGGCGCACTGGATGGACGAGGAGGGCCTCGGCCTCGACGTCTGCTCGGCCGGCGAGCTGGAACTCGCCGTCACCACCGGCTTCCCCGCCGAACGCATCGTGCTGCACGGCAACGCCAAGAGCCCCCAGGACCTGGAGGCGGCGCTCCGGCTCGGTGTCGGCCGCATCGTCATCGACAGCGCCTCGGAGATCACCCGCCTGTCCGCCGCCGTCCCGACGGGCAGCAGGCAGAAGGTGATGGTCCGGGTGGTGCCCGGCATCGCGGCCGGCGGGCACGCCAAGATCCGGACGGGCACCGACGACCAGAAGTTCGGCCTGTCGATCACGGACGGCTCCGCACAGCACGCCATCGCCCGCATCCTGGCCCAGCCCACGCTCGACCTGGTGGGCCTGCACTGCCACCTGGGCTCACAGATCACCACGGAGAAGCCGTTCCTCGCCGCGGTGCGCAGACTGGTCGGCCTGATGGCCAGGATCAAGGACCAGCACGGCGTCACGCTCCCCGAACTCGACCTCGGCGGCGGGCACGGCATCGCCTACCGCCCCGGCGAGGACGCGCTCGACATCGCCGCGCTCGCCCGCAAGGTGCGCGCCGAACTGATCGAGAGCTGCGCGGCGGCGGGCCTCACGGTGCCCCGCCTGATCGTGGAACCGGGCCGCGCGATCGCGGGCCCCTCCGGGGTGGCCCTCTACCGGGTGCTCGCGGTGAAGCGGACCGGCGGACAGACGTTCGTCGCCGTGGACGGCGGCATGAGCGACAACCCGCGTCCCGCGCTGTACGGGGTGCGGTACGTGCCCCGCCTGGTCGGCCGGCGCTCCACGGCCGAGGCCGCGCCCGTGACCGTCGTCGGGCGGCACTGCGAGGCGGGCGACATCCTCGCGACGGACGTGCCGCTGCCCGGGGACGTACGGCCGGGGGACCTGCTCGCCGTCCCGGCCGCCGGGGCCTACCACCTCTCGATGGCCTCCGGATACAACCTCGTGGGCCGCCCGCCCGTGGTCGCGGTGGCCGACGGACACGCCAGGCTCCTGGTCCGCCGCGAGTCCCTCGAGGACTACCGCAGCAGGGACGTGGGGCTGTAGGAGGAACGCGCGACGGCCCCGGAGCGGCATGCTCCGGGGCCGTCGTACGTGTGCTTGCTGCAGAACAGCGGCACAGCGCGTCAGCGCACCAGTCGCTACAGGATCGCGCCCGGCGTGTAGGCCGCGGCCTCAGGGTGCTCCTTGAGGAGCGCCTCGATCTGCGCGACGACCACGGCGACCTGGTCGCTCGCCGCACCGGTGAAGGACAGCTTGTCGGCCATCAGCTCGTCCAGCTGGGCGCGGTCGAGCGGGATGCGGGAGTCCGCGGCGAGCTTGTCGAGCAGTTCGTTGCGCTCGGCGCCCTGCTCGCGCATGGCGAGCGCCGAGGCGACCGCGTTCTCCTTGATGGCCTCGTGGGCCTCCTCGCGGCCGACGCCCGCCCGCACCGAGGCCATCAGGACCTTGGTGGTGGCGAGGAAGGGGAGGTAGCGGTCCAGCTCGCGCGCCACGACCGCGGGGAAGGCCCCGAACTCGTCGAGCACGGTCAGGAAGGTCTCCAGGAGGCCGTCGAGCGCGAAGAACGCGTCGGGCAGCGCGACCCGGCGTACGACCGAGCAGGAGACGTCGCCCTCGTTCCACTGGTCGCCCGCGAGCTCGCCGGTCATCGAGGCGTAGCCGCGCAGGATGACGGTGAGGCCGTTGACGCGCTCGCAGGAACGGGTGTTCATCTTGTGCGGCATCGCGGACGAGCCGACCTGGCCCGGCTTGAAGCCCTCGGTGACCAGCTCGTGCCCGGCCATCAGACGGATCGTCTTGGCGACGGACGACGGCGCGGCGGCGACCTGGACCAGGGCGGTCACGACGTCGTAGTCGAGCGAGCGCGGGTAGACCTGGCCGACCGAGGTGAAGGCGGTCTCGAAGCCGAGGTGCGAGGCGATCCGCTGCTCCAGGTCGGCGAGCTTGTGGGCGTCGCCGCCGAGCAGGTCGAGCATGTCCTGGGCGGTGCCGACCGGGCCCTTGATGCCGCGCAGCGGATAGCGGGCGATGAGCTCGTCGAGACGGCGGTGGGCGACGAGCAGCTCGTCGGCGCCGGTCGCGAAGCGCTTGCCCAGCGTGGTCGCCTGCGCGGCGACGTTGTGGGAGCGGCCCGCCATGACCAGCTCCGCGTACTCACCGGCGAGCCGCCCGAGCCGGGCGAGGACCGCGACGGTGCGGTTCCTGATCAGTTCGAGGGAGAGCCGGATCTGCAGCTGCTCGACGTTCTCGGTGAGGTCGCGCGAGGTCATGCCCTTGTGCACGTGCTCGTGCCCGGCGAGGGCGTTGAACTCCTCGATGCGGGCCTTCACGTCATGGCGCGTGACCTTCTCGCGCTCGGCGATGGAGGCCAGGTCGACCTGGTCGAGCACGCGCTCGTAGTCGGCGATGGCGGCGTCCGGAACCTCGATCCCCAGGTCCTTCTGCGCGCGCAGCACGGCGAGCCAGAGCTGACGCTCCAGCTTCACCTTCTGCTCGGGCGACCAGAGGGTGGCGAGCTCGGCGGAGGCATAACGTCCGGCGAGGACGTTCGGGATACGGGGCTTTGCAGGCGCAGCAGTCACGTGAATGGATTCTACTGGG
The DNA here is from genome assembly GCF_042740435.1 of Streptomyces sp. NPDC059002. Lineage (NCBI taxonomy): Bacteria > Bacillati > Actinomycetota > Actinomycetes > Kitasatosporales > Streptomycetaceae > Streptomyces > Streptomyces sp. NPDC059002. The sequence continues at coordinate 55,128 of NZ_JBHYJI010000005.1, forward strand.
CATTCATGCAGGCCAGCGCCACGCCCCTGTTGGTCGGAAGCTACGAGAGGCGCGGGCCCCGAAGGGGCGCGGGACTGTGCGGCATGCGGCTCCGCCGCGTGGGCACGACCAGCCACGACGCACCCGCAGACGTCCGACAACAAGCAGCGCGGCAAAGCTGGCGGCCCGCTCAGGCCGGCGGCCCGTCGTACGGCAGCAGCTCAGGACGCTTGGGCGGCCGACCGTCCCCGGACGACCGGCCGGTCAGACGGCGGCCGATCCACGGCACGAGGTGCTGCCGCGCGAACCGGGCGTCGGCGACGCGGCGCGCGGTCCAGTTCGGCGGCACGGCCGTCGGCAGCGGGGCGCGCCAGTCCTCCTGCGGAGGGTGGCCGAGCGCCTGCCACACGGCCTCGGCGACCCTGCGGTGCCCCTCGGCCGTCGGGTGCAGGCGGTCCACGTCCCAGAGCCGCTGGTCGCCGAGGACGGCCGCGCCGTAGAGGTCGACGACCACGGCGTCGTGCCGGGCGGCCAGCGTCTCGATGTGGGCGAAGAGCTCCTCCATGCGCGGGCGGAAGCGCTCCATGACGGGACCGTTCCGGCCGGGGCTGCGCATCAGGACGAGCTGCTTGCAGGAGGGGGCGAGGCGTTCGACGGCCTCTTCGAGCAGGCCGCGGACGCGCTGCATGTCGCACTTGGGGCGCAGGGTGTCGTTGAGCCCGCCCACCAGGGTGACCACATCGGCCCGCATCGCGGCCGCGGCGTCCACCTGCTCGGCGACGATCTGGCCGATGAGCTTGCCGCGTACGGCGAGGTTCGCGTAGCGGAAGCCGGGGCTCTGCGCCGCCATCCGGCCCGCGAGCAGATCGGCCCAGCCGCGGTAGCTGCCGTCGGGGAGCAGGTCAGACATGCCCTCGGTGAAGGAGTCGCCGACCGCGACGAGACTGGTGTAGTTGGCATTCATCTGCATGGCGGGAGCGATCGTATCCCGACGGGCCCTTCGGCGGCGGGCGTCGGGGTCGAAGGACCGTCCGCCGTCGGAGGTGGGGCGCACTCCGTTTCCCGGGGCGCGGGGGATCTGGGCAGCGTGTCGCGTCGGCGGTATGCCATAGGCACCCGTCGTCACGAGAGAGCGAGCCCGCCATGTGGACCGCAGCTTTCTGGAAGGCCACCGCGGAACGCGCGATCCGCACGTTCGCCCAGTCGCTGGCCGCCGTCCTGGTCGCCGGAGCGACCAGCCTCCTGGACGTGCCGTGGGTCCCGGCCCTCGCGACGGCGGGCATGGCCGCGGTCCTCGCGGTGCTCACGGCCGTCGGCGCCTCCGAGGCCGGGGCGGCGGGCCCCGGCCTCACCGAGCGACCCGCCCCGCCCGCGAGTGCGGGCAAACCGGTCCTCTGAGACCGGGCCCGCCCGCACCCCCGCGGCTATCCGCGCAGCACCCGCCCCGCGTCCACCCGCACCTGCGCCCCGCGGAAGCGCTCCCGCAGCCTGCGGTCGTGCGAGACGACGACCAGCGTCCCCGCATACCCGGCGAGCGCCTCGTCGAGCTCCTCGACCAGCGCGGGGGAGAGGTGGTTCGTCGGCTCGTCGAGGAGCAGCAGATCGGCGGGGCGGGTCACGAGGCGGGCCAGGGCGAGACGGCGGCGCTGCCCCACGGACAGCCCCTTCACCGGCACGGCCAGGTCCTCCTCGCGGAACAGCCCGAGGGACAGGAACGCCTCGGTGTGCTCCTCCGGCAGTCCGGGAAGCCCCGCGGCGAACGCTTCGAGGAGCGGCAGCGCCGTGTCGTCGTGCTCGATCTCCTGCGGCAGATGCCCGACGCGGGCCGGTCCGTCCACCGTGCCCCTGTCGGGGACGACGAGGCCCGCGAGGACGCGCAGGAGCGTCGACTTGCCCGCGCCGTTCGGCCCCGTCACCAGGGTCCGTGAGCCGGGTTCGAGGGTCAGTTCCCCGACGTCGAGCCGCTCGCCCACCCGTACGTCCGTGAGCGTGACCGGACGTACGAAGGGATGGTCGCCGCCCTCGACCGCCGCCGCGAACCGCAGCGGGTCCGGAGGCCGCGGCACCGGCTCGGCGCGCAGCCGACGCAGCCGCTCGCGCGCATTGCGTACGACGCCGGAGAGCTGCCCTTCCACCGACCGCTGATGCCCCGCGAACCGGGGCCGTTCGCTCATCCGCCAGCCCGTCGAGAGCCGGTCGGCGCCGCCCTGCGCGAGGCGCTCCTGGCGGGCCACCTCGTCGGCCCACTCGCGATGGCGCTCCTGCCAGCGGCGTCGTGCCGTGGTGCGCTGTTCCAGATAGCCGTGCCAGCCGCCGCCGTACCGCGCCACGGCCCTGCGGTCGCCGTCCACCTCGACGATCGCCTCGGCGACCCGGTCGAGGAAGACCCGGTCGTGGGTGACGGCGACGACCGTGCCGCGGTGGGCGCGAAGGCGCTCCTCCAGCCAGCCGAGCGCCTGGTCGTCCAGGTGGTTCGTCGGCTCGTCGAGCAGCAGCAGCTCCGGCTGCGGGGCGAGGACGCAGGCGAGCGCGAGCCGCGCGGCCTCGCCGCCGGACAGCGACCCGAGCGTCCGTGAACGCTCCAGGTGCGGTACGCCGAGTCCGTGCAGGGCCGCTTCCAGGCGGGCGTCGGCCCGATAGCCGTCCCGGGCCTCGAAGGCGGCGACGAGATCCCCGTACGCGGCGAGTTCGGCGCCGGAGGCGGCGGCCCCGAGCGAGGCCTCCGCCGCCCGGATCCGCCGCTCCAGGTCGCGCAGTTCGGTGAGGGCGTCGTCTACCGCGTCCTGCACGGTGGCGTGCGGTGGCAGCCTGAGCACCTGGGCGAGGTGGCCGATGCCGCCGTCGGACACGACGGCCACCTCGCCGTCGGCGGGCGCGTACTCACCCGCGATCAGCCGCAGCAGCGTCGACTTCCCCGAGCCGTTCTCGCCGATGACCCCGGCCTTCTCGCCGGGGCGCACCGAGAGGGACACGCGTTCCAGGACGGGCCGGTCCGGATAGCCGTACGACACGTCGCGCAGGACCAGTTGACTCAACTCGGGCATCCCCCTCGGTTGTGTACGGGCGGCTCACACGGGCTGGCCGAACAGCTCCCTGAGCACATCCTCCATGGTGACCATGCCGGCGAGCCTGCCGTCCGAGCCGAGCACCGCGGCCACGTGCGTACGGCTGCCGCGCATGGCGGTCAGGACGTCGTCCAGCGGGGTGTTCTCGCGGACCTGGGCGATCTTGCGCATGTCCGGGACCCGGAACGGCAGGTCCCGCGGCGACCGGTCGAGTGCGTCCTTGACGTGCAGATAGCCGACGATCCTGCGGCCCTCGTCGACGACGGGGAAGCGCGAGAACCCGGACTCGGCCGAGAGCCGCTCCAGTTGTTCCGGAGCGACGCCCACGCGCGCGTAGACCACGTCCTCCAGCGGCAGGACCACGTCCCTGACCGGACGGCGGCCCAGTTCGAGGGCGTCGTGCAGGCGCTCCTGCGCGCGGTCGTCGATCAGTCCCGCGTCACTGGAGTCCTTGACCATGCGGGCGAGTTCGTCGTCGGAGAAGCTCGCGGACACCTCGTCCTTGGCCTCGACGCGCAGCAGCTTCAGCAGGCCGTTGGCGAACGCGTTGATCGCGAAGATCACCGGGCGGAGCGCCCGCGCGAGGGCCACCAGCGGCGGCCCGAGCAGCAGCGCCGTGCGCACCGGCTCGGCGAGCGCGATGTTCTTGGGGACCATCTCGCCGAGCAGCATGTGCAGATACGTCGCCGCGGTGAGCGCGATGACGAAGGAGATCGGGTGCACCAGACCGTGCGGCACCCCGACGGCGTCGAAGACGGGCTCCAGGAGATGGGCGATGGCCGGTTCCGCGACGATGCCGAGGACGAGGGTGCACAGCGTGATGCCGAGCTGTGCCGCGGCGAGCAGCGCCGACACGTGCCGCAGCCCCCACATCACGCTCTTCGCGCGCTTGTTCCCCTCCTCCGCGTGCGGTTCGATCTGACTGCGGCGTACGGAGATGAGCGCGAACTCGGCGCCCACGAAGAAGGCGTTCACGACGAGCGTCGCGAAGCCGATCAGCAACTGGACGGCGATCATCGGGCATCCTCCTCCGGCTCGTCCGTGGTCAGGGGGGCGTGCAGGAGCACGCGCGCGGCGCGCCGCCCGGTGGCGTCCACGACGTCGAGCCGCCAGCCGCCGACCTCGACGCCGTCGCCGACGGCCGGGATCCTGCCGAGTTCGGTGGCGACGAGCCCGGCGAGCGTCTCGTAGGGGCCTTCGGGGACCCGCAGGCCGACCCGCGCGAGCTGGTCGGTGCGGGCGGCGCCGTCGGCGGAGTAGAGCGTCCTGCCCTCCTCGTCCGTGCCCGCCGCGGCGATGTCGGGCGTCTCGTGCGGGTCGTGCTCGTCCCGCACCTCGCCGACGACCTCCTCGACGATGTCCTCCAGCGTGGCCACTCCCGCGGTGCCGCCGTACTCGTCGATGACCACGGCCATCGTGCGCTTTCCGGACAGCCGGTCGAGGAGGCGGTCGACGGTCAGCGTCTCCGGTACGAGCAGCGGCTCGCGCATCAGCTCGGCCACGGGATAGCGGGCCCTGCGCTCGGCGGGCACGGCGAGCACGTCCTTGATGTGCGCGACGCCGACGACCGAGTCGAGGTTGCCGCGGTAGACGGGGAACCGGGACAGGCCGGTCGCGCGCGTGGCGTTCGCGACGTCCTCGCAGGTGGCGTGCGCGTCGAGGGCCATGACCTGGACGCGCGGCGTCATGACGTTCTCCGCGGTGAGGTCGGCGAGGTTCAGCGTGCGCATGAACAGCTCGGCGGTGTCCGCCTCCAGGGCGCCCTCCTTGGCGGAGTGGCGGGCCAGCGCGACCAGCTCCTTGGGGCCGCGCGCTGAGGCCAGCTCCTCGGCGGGCTCGATGCCGAAGCGGCGCACCGAACGGTTCGCGGTGTTGTTGAGATGCGTGATGAAGGGCCGGAAGGCGGCGCTGAACAGACGCTGCGGCGTCGCCACCCGCTTGGCGACGGCGAGCGGCGACGAGATCGCCCAGTTCTTGGGGACCAGCTCGCCGATGACCATCAGGAAGACGGTCGACAGGGCCGTGCCGATGACCAGGGCCACCGAGGACGCGGCCGACCGCGGCACGCCGATGTCGCCCAACGGGCCCGCGATCAGCTTGGCGATGGACGACTCGGAGAGCATGCCGACGACCAGATTGGTGACGGTGATGCCGAGCTGCGCGCCGGAGAGCTGGAAGGTGAGGTTCTTGACGGCCCGCAGGGCGCCGGCCGCGCCGCGCTCACCGCGTTCGACGGCCCGCTCGAGCTCGCTGCGCTCGACCGTCGTGAGGGAGAACTCCGCCGCGACGAAGACCCCACAGGTCAGACAGAGCAGCACCGCCACGAGGAGCAGGAGCACTTCGGTCATCGGGTCACCTCCGTCCCATGATCGTGCAGGGGCGGGCGGAACGCGCGATGTCGGGTACTGGGAGGCTCGCCCATGGGCGGACGCTCACACCTTTCAGTGGATACGAGTGGTGCCACCATGGTAAAGGCGCAGCAAAACAGCCTGGATGCCGGTCGGCTCGCCCACCACCGTCTTCGTGATCCAGCTCGGCTCGCCCACCAGCGTCGCCGTGCGGATCCCGGCAGGCTCAGCCGGCGAGCGGCTTCACCCAGCGGCTCCACTGCGGTTCGGGGGCGTAGCCCGCAGCGCGCCAGGCGTGGTGGGCGAGCTCGTTCCCGTCGAGGACCATCGCGTCGCCGCGGCGCCCGCCGAGTCGTACGAAGCGCTCCTCGGCGGCGGCGAGCAGGGCCGCCCCCACGCCCCTGCGGCGGTGGTCGGGATGGACGGCGAGGCGGTAGAGGTGACAGCGCCAGCCGTCGAATCCGGCGATGACCGTGCCCGCGAGCTGCCCCGCGCGCTCGGCGAGGATCAGCGCGTCGGGGTCGCGGGCGACGAGCCGCTCGACGCCGGAGCGGTCGTCGCTGATGCTGGTGCCCTCGGCGGCCACCTTCCAGAAGGCGAGCACGGCGTCGAGGTCGTCGGGCGTCGCGGCCCGGGTCCGAAGGTCGTCCATGGGGGCATCCCACCATCGACGGACGCCGTGGTGCGCGGGATTTTCGGCATACGGACGGGGTTCCGGAAGGCATGCGCACCACGACGGACCGTCGCCGTCAGCTCCCGGACAGTTCTTCGATGACGGGCCCGAACGTCTCGAAGTAGGGCTCGAGGACCGTGATGTACGAGAAGCCGTACCGCTCCCGCTGGGCGCGCAGCTGGTCGGCGATCTGCTGGACGGTGCCGATGAGGAGGAGCGGGAGTTCGAGCGCGGTGTCCTCGGTGAGGTGCGGGATGTAGTCGAGGACCGGGCGGATCGCGGCGCGCCGGTCGTCCGTCACCTCGACCATCTGGATGAGCAGGTTCAGCTCGGCCGGTTCGGTGCGGTGCGCGGCGAACCGGCGGTAGGCGGCGACCCGTTCGTCCAGTTCCTCGGCCGTGAGGTGCCGCATCGCGCCGCTGTTGTCGCCGGGGGTGGCCTTGGCTCCGGTGAAGGCGGCGATGTCGGCGTGTTCGGCGGTGAGTTTGAGCATGCGGTCGCCGTTGCCGCCGATCAGCAGGGGCGGGCGGGGCTTCTGGAGGGGCCGGGGCTGGTGTTCGTCGGAGCCGAGGAGTTCGTCCAACTTCTTGACGGCGTCCCGGAGATGGCTGACGCGTTCGCCCGGAGATCCCCACGGGAGCCCGGCTGCGTCGTGCTCGGCCTTCACATAGCCGGTGCCGAGGCCGAGTTCGAGGCGTCCGCCGGTCAGTGCGTCGGTCGTGGCCACCTCGCGGGCGAGGAGTGCGGGGTTCCAGAAGCCGGTGTTGAGGACGAAGGTGCCGACCCTGGGCCGTTCGGTGGCCTCGGCGGCGGCTACGAGGGAGGGGAACGGCGCCGGAGCGCCGAGGTGGTCGGGGACCAGGATCACGTCGTATCCCAGCTCCTCGGCCCTGCGGCATTTCTTGCGCCACTCGTCGCCGGTCGACAGGTTGACCATGTTGACGCCGAAACGGAACGGCCGGGTCATGGAGTCTCCTCGCGCATCGCATACTTGGCTGCTTCCGTGGCAAGTCCACCATCGGGTGCACCGCGGCCGCCAACGTATTCATGCGAGATGCAGGCACTCAGTCCCCGCTCAGCTCCTCGATCACCGGGCCGAACGCCTCCATGCCGGACTCCAGGACGCAGATGTACGAGAAGCCGAACCGCTCCCGCTGGGCGCGCAGTTGCTCCGCCATCTGCCGGACCGTGCCGAGCAGGACCACCGGCAGGTCGAGGGCCTGCTCCTCGGTGAGATGCGGGACGAGCCCGAGGGAGGGCCGGACGGTGGCCCGCCGGTCCTTGGTGACCTTGACCTGCTGGATCAGCAGATTCAGTTCGGCAGGGCGGCTGCGGGAGGAGGCGAAGCGCCGGTACGTGGCGACGCGTTCTTCGAGGTCCTCGGCGGAGAGCACGGTCAGCTTCCCCTCCGGCTCGCCGGGGGCCGGCCTGGCTCCGGTGAAGGCGGCGATGTCGGCGTGTTCGGCGGTGAGTTCGAGCATGCGGTCGCCGTTGCCGCCGATGAGGAGGGGCGGGCGGGGCTTCTGGGCGGGGTGGGGCTGGTGCTTGTCGGAGCCGAGGAGTTCGTCCAACTTCTTGATGGTGTCACGGAGATGGCTGACGCGTTCGCCCGGCGATCCCCAGGGCAGGTCGGCCGCGTCGTGTTCGGCCTTCACATAGCCGGTGCCGAGGCCGAGTTCGAGGCGTCCGCCGGTCAGTGCGTCGGTCGTGGCCACCTCGCGGGCGAGGAGCGCGGGGTTCCAGAATCCGGCGTTGAGGACGAAGGTGCCGACCCTCGGCCGCTCGGTGGCCTCGGCGGCCGCGACCATCGCGGGGAACGGCGCGGGCATCCCGAGATGGTCGGCGACCAGGATCACGTCGTATCCCAGCTCCTCGGCCCTGCGGCACTTCTTGCGCCACTCGTCGCCGGTCGAGGGGGCCATCATGGTGACGCCGAAGCGGAACGGCCGGGTCATGAACTCTCCTCGTGTGCCGAAGGTGGGGCCGGTCCCGAAGGCGGGGCCGACGCGTGGTGCGGATCGTCACTCGTGCGCGATGGCCGCCAGGACGTTCATGCGGGACGCGCGCAGCGCCGGGAGCAGCGCCGCGGCGAGCCCCACGACCACCGAGCCGATCACCACCGCGACGATGGTGGACCAGGGGATCGCGAGTTCCTTCATGCCCTGCAACGCAAGGACCTGTTGCACGGCGACCCCCCAGACCAGACCGAGCGCGAGCCCGAGCAGCGCGCCGAACACCGCGATGACCACCGACTCCAGGCGGATCATCCGCCGCAGCTGACGCCGCCCGAGGCCGATGGCGCGCAGCAGCCCGATCTCCCGGGTGCGCTCGACGACGGACAGGGCAAGGGTGTTGACCACGCCGAGCACCGCGATGACGATCGCCAGGCCGAGCAGGGCGTAGACGAGGTAGAGCATCACGGCGATCTGCTGGCGGATCAGGTCCTTGTAGTCGGCCTGGTCGCGCACCTGGACCTGCGGATACGGATCGAGGGTCTTCTCCAGCCGCTCGCGCAGGGTGTCCGCGTCCGTGCCCGAGGCCGCGTTGACGTACAGCGCGGAGTCCTGCCCGCCCGGCACGTACTTCTCGACCGTGCCGAACCCGACGAAGATGCCGCCCTCGATGCCGAAGCCCTCGGCCGTGTCCTGGTCGGTGAGCGCGCCCACCGTCAGCTTCGCCGTCTGCTCGCCGGGGAAGGTGATGGACAGCGTGTCGCCCATGCGCACCTTGTGCTTCTCGGCGAAGTCGACGTCCATGCCGATGTGGCCCGCCGCCAGCGCCGCACGGGAACTCCCTTGTGCGTACGGGATGTTGGCGACGTCGTCGAGGCGCGGATCGTAGCCGGACGCGGTCGTCTCGACCTTCTTGCCGTCGGGCAGCGCCAGTTTCATGGGCGTGAAGCGCTGGCGTACGACGAGGCCCGCGCCCTCGGTGTCCCTGACCTTCTCCGTGATCTCCTGCGGGAACGGCAGGAAGTTGCTGTTCTGCACGATGAAGTCGGCGCCGAGCGTCTTGTCGATCTGCCGGTCGAACGACTTGGTCATCGACGCGCTCGCCACGGAGAGGCCGCCCACGAGCGCGAGGCCCACCATCAGGGCGGCGGCCGTGGCGCCCGTGCGACGCGGGTTGCGCAGCGCGTTGCGCTGGCTCATCCGGCCGATCGATCCGAAGACCGCGGGGAACGCGCCGCCGAGCACGCGGATGACCGGGCGCACCAGGAGCGGCCCCGCGATGACGGTGGCGATCAGGGTCAGGACGATGCCGAGGCCGAGCAGCGAAGCGGCCGACGAGGTCTTCTCCGCGGTCGCGCAGCCCACCAGGGCGGCGGCCCCGGCCGCGGCGACGAGGGCGCCCGCCACGGCGCGTACCTTCAACGGCCGCCCCACACCGGCGATCTCGGCGTCCGCGAGCGCGGCCATCGGCGAGACGTGCGCGGCCCGGCGCGCCGGGAGGTACGCGGCGACGAACGTGACACCGACCCCGACGACGTACGAGGCGACCGGCGTCACCCAGCCGATCACCATCTCCGTGGACTTGAGGTTCATCCCGAGCAGGCCCATCAGCTGAATGAGCCCGAGGGCGAGGCCGATGCCGACGGCGAGGCCGAGCGTCGAGCCGACGAGGCCGAGCAGCAGCGCCTCGATGAGCACGGAGCGGCGCACCTGCCGCCGGTCGGCGCCGAGCGCGCGCAGCAGGCCCAGCTCGCGGGTGCGCTGGGCGATCAGCATCGAGAAGGTGTTGACGATCAGGAAGATGCCCACGAGGACGGCGACACCGGCGAAGCCGAGCATCACGTACTTGATGACGTCCAGGAAGCCGCCGAACTCGGACGCCGCGGACTCGGCCTGCTCGTCGGCGGTCTTCAGGTCGTAGCCGGAGCCGAGATCGGCGGCGATGCGGCGCTTGAGCGTCGTGTCGGGCACGCCGTCGGCCGCGCTCACGGAGATGCTCGTCGCCGCGTCCTTCGAGCCGAGCAGCTCGCGCTGGGCGGCCGCGGTGTCCAGGAAGACGAGGGCGGCGCCGGGGTTGGTGGTGGTGAAGGTGGCGATCCCGACGATCTTCACCTTGAACGAGCCGGGGCGCGCGAGAACGGTGAGGGTGTCGCCGATCTCCACGTCCTTCTTGTCGGCCGTGTCCGCGTCGATCATCGCCTGACCGCCGCCGCGCGGGGCATGGCCCGAGGTCAGCTCCACGGGACTGCGGTCGGTGGGGTACCAGTTGGTGGCGATCGTGGGCGCACCGGTGGTCGGCCCGACCGATTCGTTGTCGCGGTCGACGACGGTGATGTTGTCGACCGACACGTCGATGTGCGCGGCGGAGACCCCGTCGACCTTCGCCACGCGCTGCCGCAGGTCCGCGGGCACCGTCGGCGTCTGCCCGGAGGGCACCGCCTCGTCGAGGTCGTCCTTGGGGGCGACCGTCACATCGGCGGACGTCGAGGCGAAGAGCCGGTCGAAGGTGCGCGTCACCGTGTCCGAGAAGATCAGACTGCCCGCGACGAACGCGACCGAGAGGATGACGGCGAGGGCGGAGAGCAGCAGCCGGCCCTTGTGCGCGAGGAAGCTCCTGAGTGTCGCCTTCAGCACGGCGCCCCGCCTCAGCCCTGCTCGGTGGGGCCGTCGGAGGACCCGTGCGGCCCCGGCGTCATCGCGTGCAGCACGTCGTAGCGCTTCATGCGTTCCAGGACCGCGTCCGCCGTCGGCTGCGCCATGTCGTCCACGAGCCGTCCGTCGCCGAGGAAGAGGACCAGGTCGGAGTGGGCGGCCGCGCCGGGGTCGTGGGTCACCATCACGACGCTCTGGCCGAGTTGGTCGACCGCCTCGCGCAGGAAGCCGAGGACTTCGAGCCCGGCGCGCGAGTCGAGGTTGCCCGTCGGTTCGTCGGCGAAGATCAGCTCGGGTTTGGAGGCGAGCGCACGGGCGCACGCCACGCGCTGCTGCTGGCCGCCGGAGAGCTGGGAGGGGCGGTGCTTGAGGCGGTCCCGCAGGCCGAGCGTGTCGATGACGTGCTCCAGCCACTCGCGGTCGGGGCGCTGTCCCGCGATGTCCATCGGGAGCGTCATGTTCTCCAGGGCGTTGAGCGTGGGGATGAGGTTGAAGGACTGGAACATGAAGCCGATGCGGTCCCGCCGCAGCCGGGTCAGCTCGCGCTCCTTGAGGCCCGTGATCTCCGTGTCGCCGAGCCACACCTGGCCCGCCGACACATTGTCGAGCCCGGCCAGGCAGTGCATCAGCGTGGACTTTCCCGAGCCCGAAGGGCCCATGACGGCGGTGAACCGCTCGCGGGCGATGTCCACGTCGACCGAGTCGAGGGCGAGCACGGTCGTCTCGCCCGAGCCGTAGGCCTTGGTCAGGCCGCGGGCGCGGGCGGCGATCCCGGCGGGCCCCGAGTGCCCGGTGAACGGTGCCGAAGCAGGTGTGGACAAGGCCGCCTCCTGGGTTGTGGCCGTTCCAACTCCCGTAGTTCCGCCGAGAGTAGTGGGGCGGACAGGGTGTCCGGTATCCCTCCGAGGTCGGGCCCCGAAACGTATGTAGGGGGCAAGCTCCTGGCGTCCGGCAGGACGGGGTCCTGGCGCTCTTGCCGGTGCTAGCGCCCCGGCGCTAGCTTGAAGGCATGGCGAAGACTCAGCTGAACGTACGGGTGGACGAGGACACCGCCCGGGCCGCGCGGGAGCGCGCCCTGGCCCGGGGCATGAGCGTGAACCGCTACATCGAGGAACTGGTCAAACAGGACGCGGGCGAAGTGGGACACACCTTCGTCGAGGCCGCGGCCGACTTCATGAAGCAGTACGAAACCGTCTTCGCCGACGAGTTCGGCCCCGACCGCGAGGGCAGCCGCCCGGTGCGTGAAGGTCGTCGCTGAGCCCTTGAACCTCAGAATCGATCTTGCCTGGCTCTTGATGATCGCCGAACACAAGACGCCCGGAGACCCTCAAGTCACCGACTGGGGCGCCCTCGTGGCCGCCATCAGCCGCCACGAGGCGGAAATATTCGGCATGCCCGTCTACGAAACCCCGCACGACCGCGCCGCGGCCCTCCTGCAGGTGCTGCTCCACATCCCCGCACTCGAACGCTCGAACGCGCTCTTCGCCTCCTCCGTCGCGTACGCCTATCTCGTCTCCAGCGGACTGAAGGTCGTCACCTCGCCCGAGCAGGTGCGCGACCTGGCACGTTTGGTGAAGGAGGACGGCGTGAGCGTGCACGCCATAGCGGACCAGCTGCGGCTGTGGAGCCTGTGAGCGTCCGGGCCCGCGCATCGCGGGCCCGGCGGCCCGCCCGGCCCGGTCTCAGAGGTCGGTGGCCCGCTCGTGCCGGGGCTCGTACAGGCCGATCTCGCCGCCGCCCGGCAGCCGGAAGCGGGTCAGCAGACCCCAGCCCGCGTCGGTGACCGGCTGGGTGAACTCCACGCCCCGGTCGGTCAGTTCGGCCACCGTCCCCTCGACGTCGTCGCACATCAGATAGAGCTCGTGCGATTCGGGACCCTCGGTGGGATGCACGGCCGCCTCGGCCGGCGGGAGCTTGAAGATCAGCCAGCCGTGGCCCGCGTCGACATGCGGATACCTCAGTACGTCGGCGAAGAACACCCGGTCGGCCTCGGCGTCCCTGCTGTACACGATCACGTGCGCACCATTGATCATGCGGCGAGGATAGACAGGGATGCCGCCGGGTTCGGTGAGCGACCGCGCCGGTCCGCGGCCGGGCCGCGTGTCACGGGGCGTCGGGGCGGTGCGCCGTGCCGAGCACGCAGTACGACGTCGGCAGGCGCGGCCCCTTCGCGGGCACCAGGAACCGCCGGTGCGCGCCCAGTTCGAAGCCCGCGGCGCGCAGCTCCGCCAGGGTGTCCCGCGACACGTGGCAGCCGCCGAACAGCGGCGGCCACACCGTGCGATCGAGGGCGCGCTGAGTGGTGGCCATCAGCCTGCCAGGTGCCCGGCCGTGCTCGAAGAACCGCAGTTCGCCGCCGGGCCGCAGCACCCGGTGGATCTCGCCGAGCGCCCTGCGCACGTCGCGCACGCTGCACAGCACGAGTGAGACGACCGCGGCGTCGAACGCCTCGCTCTTGACGGGCAGCGCCTCGGCGGCGCCCGGCACGACATCGACGGGCACCTCGGCCCGCAGCGCCGCGGACCGGGCGAGCTTGCGCAGCAGGCGCTCCGGTTCGATCGCCACGACCTCGGAGACCGCACCCGGGTAGTACGCGAAGTTGAGGCCGTTGCCCGCGCCGATCTCGATGACCCGGCCCGAGAGGCCGGTGAGCAGCTCCCGGCGATGCGTGCCGATCACGGGTTCGGCGGCCACGCTCTGACGGGCGTAGAAGCGGGCGAAGACGGGGTGGTGCACGGCATCCCGGGGCACGGGCCCGGGGGAGCGAGGCGACATGGACCCTCCTCGACGGAGCGGGCGGATACCGCAATGGTGCCCCGATCGCGGGCATTCCCTTCCTGCTCGGGGCAGGCAGTCGCTCGGGGGCCTGCGTGCGGCAGGCCGTCACCCGGTGGTCCTGCGTGCGGCAGGCAGTCGCCCGGTGGTCCTGCGTGCCGCAGGCAGTCGCCCGCGAGGCACGGCGGGGCGGGCCGACCGGGAGGTCCCGCCCGCCCCGCGTCCGCACGGTCCGTGACGTCAGCGTGCCCGGGGCCTCAGCGCGCCCGCGCCGCCGGAGCCTCCCGCTCCGCGAAGGCCGCCGCGTCCCACGTGCCGCCGAGCTCGGGACCCAGCCAACTCCCGGCCGCCGCACGGAAGTCCGCGCCTTCGAGCGACCCGGCCCCCTCCGGCACCGCGCCGAGGAGCGGGGCGCCCGCGTCCTTCGGCAGGTCCGCGAGGTTGCAGCGGGACGCCAGGTCGGGGACGGCGGGCCAGCTGCCGACCAGCGGGCCCAACGGGCGTACCCCGCGCGCCCGCAGCGCCTCCGCCGTCAGCGCCGTCGCATTGAGCGTGCCGAGGCCCGCCGACACGACCATCAGGACCGGCGCGTCCAGCAGCCGTGCGGCGTCCGCGAGCGTGCCGCCCTCGTCGTCGAGGCGCACGAGCAGCCCGCCCGCGCCCTCGACCAGGACGAGATCGTGCTCGGTCGCCAGCTTCGCCGCCGCGTCGGCCACCTCGTGCGCGTGCACCTGCGCGAGACCGGCCCGGCGCGCCGCGACGTCAGGCGCCAACGGCTCGGGATAGCGGGCGAGTTCACGGGTGGTGATCCCGTCGCCCGCGAGCCGCGCCACCTCCTGGGCGTCGCCGGGATCGCCGGGCCCGACCCCGGTCTGCGCCGGTTTGAGCACGGCGACGCTGCGCCCGGCCGCGCGGGCCACGGCGGCCACCGCGGCCGTCGTCACCGTCTTGCCGATCTCCGTGCCCGTACCGGACACCACGATCACCGGCATGTCAGCCCTCCTTCGCCGCCGCGCACACCGCGCGCGCGATCCCGGCCACGTCGTCGTCGCCCGTGATGAACGGCGGCATCGTGTAGATCAGGTCGCGGAACGGCCGCACCCACACGCCCTCGCGCACCGCGGCGCGCGTCGCCGCCGCCATGTCCACCGGGTGGTCGAGCTGCACGACGCCGATCGCCCCGAGGACCCGGACCTCCCGCACCGAAGGCAGCGCGGCCGCCTCGGCGAGCCCCTCGCGCAGACCCGACTCGATGCGCTTGACCTCGGTCTGCCAGTCCTGCCCGAGCAGCAGGTCGATCGAGGCCCCGGCCACCGCCGCGGCCAGCGGATTGCCCATGAACGTCGGCCCGTGGGCCAGGACAGGCACCTCGCCCCGGGAGATGCCGTCCGCGACGCGGGCCGTGCAGAGCGTCGCCGCCATCGACAGATAGCCGCCGGTCAGCGCCTTGCCGACGCACATCACATCGGGTGTGACCGCCGCGTGGTCGGCCGCGAACAGCGCGCCCGTGCGGCCGAAGCCCGTCGCGATCTCGTCGAGGACCAGCAGGACGTCATGGGCGTCGCACGCCTCCCGCAGGGCGCGGAGATAGCGGGGTGAGTGGAACCGCATCCCGCCCGCGCCCTGCACCACGGGCTCCACGATCACGGCGGCCAGTTCGTGGGCGTGCGCCCCGATCAGCTCATGCAGGTGATCGGCGTACGACTCGTCGTACGCGTCGAAACCGGACGGCGGCGCGTCCGCGAACACCTGCTGCGGAAGCACCCCCTGCCACAGCTCGTGCATGCCCCCCTCGGGGTCGCACACGGCCATCGGCTGCCAGGTGTCCCCGTGGTAGCCGCCGCGCCAGGTCAGCATCCGGCGCTTCTCGGGGCGGCCGAGCGAGCGCCAGTGCTGCAGACACATCTTGACCGCGACCTCGACCGCGACCGAACCCGAGTCGGAGAGGAAGACGTGTTCGAGGCCGTCGGGCGTGATGTCGACGAGGCGTTTGGCGAGCGAGACGGCGGGCTCGTGCGTGAGCCCGCCGAACATCACATGGCTCATGCGGTCCAGCTGGCCGCGCACCGCGTCGTTGAGGACGGGGTGGTTGTAGCCGTGGATCGCCGACCACCAGGACGACATGCCGTCGATCAGCTCGGTCCCGCTGCCCGCCAGACGCATCCTGACGCCGCTGGCGGACTCGACGACCAGGGGTTCCTGGCGCCCCGGCATCGGTCCGTAGGGGTGCCAGACGTGCTTGCGGTCGAGCGCGAGCAGATCCGGCGTGGACAGCTCAGGCATTGGGCGCCAGGTCCGTTCCCGCGCCCCTGCGGCGCACCGCCACCAGGTCCGTGCGCGCCTCGTTCGCCTCGGCCACGGGCTCGGGCGTGGTCTCCGCCTGTGCCACCGGTTCGGAGCTCCCGCAGGGACCGCAGCCACCCGCGTCGTGCGTACCGCACCCGCCCTTGTCGTGCGAGCCGCAGCCCGCCGCGGCGGCGGCCGCGGCGGCCGCGTCGACGCGATGCCGCGGGAGCGTCACCTGGTCCGTGCCCTCGACCTCGAAACCGGCGTCCGCGATCATGTCCAGGTCCGCCTGGCCCGCCTGGCCCTCACTGGTCAGGTAGTCGCCCAGGAAGATCGAGTTCGCCAGGTTCAGGGCGAGCGGCTGCATCGAGCGCAGATGGACCTCGCGGCCGCCCGCGATGCGCACCTCGATGTCCGGGCAGACGAAGCGGGTCATCGCGAGGATGCGCAGACAGCGCTGCGGCGTGAGGTTCCACTCCTTGGCCAGCGGCGTGCCCTCGAAGGGGATCAGGAAGTTCACCGGCACCGAGTCCGCGTCGAGTTCGCGCAGTGCGTACACCACGTCGACCAGGTCCGCGTCGCTCTCGCCCATCCCCGCGATGAGCCCCGAGCAGGCGGAGAGGCCCGCCGCGTGCGCCTTCTGCACGGTGTCGACACGGTCGGCGTACGTGTGCGTCTTGGTGATGTCGCCGTACGTCGCCTCGGACGTATTGAGGTTGTGGTTGTACGCGTCGGCGCCCGCGCCGCGCAGGCGCTCGGCCTGACCGTCGGAGAGCAGGCCGAGACAGGCGCACACCTCGACGCCCTCGTTCTGCTCCTTGACCGCCGCGATGGTCTGCGCGACCCGGTCGACGTCGCGGTCCGTGGGCCCGCGGCCGCTGGCCACCAGACAGACCCGCTTGGCGCCGCCCGCGACCCCGGCGGCCGCCGCCTTCGACGCCTCGTCGGGCTTCAGCCAGGTGTACTTGAGGATCTCGGCCTTGGAGCCGAGCCGCTGCGAACAGTACGAACAGTCCTCGGGGCACAGGCCCGACTTGAGGTTGACCAGATAGTTGAGTTTCACCCGTCGCCCGAACCAGTGCCGCCGCACCTTCCCGGCGGCGGCCACTACGTCCAGGAGATCGTCGTCGGAGGTGGCCAGCACGGCCAGCGCCTCTTCACGGCTCGGCAGCTCGCGCCGAAGCCCCTTGTCCACCAGCGTGTTCAGCAGATCCATGGCGCTGATCCTTACGTACGGCGACCCCCCTGGCCAAGGAGAGTTCGCACAACAGAAACGGTTTGAGGTGTGGGTATTGCCACACCCTGGCCCGGTGGCCTGGCGACTAGGGTCTGTGCAATGTCTACAAACAGGCCCCGAGTGGCGGCATCGGCGAGCGCGCCGTTCGACTGGATCGACGAGCAGGCGAGGCTGCGGTCCGAGGCCGGGCTCGTCCGGACGCTGCGCCCCCGCGCCGCCGACGCGGGCGGCCTCCTCGATCTGGCGAGCAACGACTATCTGGGCCTGACCCGGCACCCGGCGATCGCCGAGGGCGCGGCCGCCGCCGCCCGGCGCTGGGGCGGCGGCGCGACCGGCTCGCGCCTCGTGACGGGCACGACGGAGCTGCACGCCGAGCTGGAGCGCGAACTCGCCGACTTCTGCGGCTTCGAGGCGGCGCTCGTCTTCTCCTCCGGCTATGCGGCGAACCTCGCCGCGGTCACCGCGCTCGCCCCGCACGGCTCACTGATCGTCTCCGACGCCGGCAACCACGCGTCCCTCATCGACGGCTGCCGCCTCGCGCGCGCCGCGACGCAGGTGGTGCCGCACGCCGACCCCGCGGCGGTGCGCAAGACCCTCGACGCGCACGACGGGCCCGCCGTCCTGGTCAGCGACTCGGTGTTCTCGGTGGACGGCGACGCGGCGCCGCTCGCCGAACTCGCCACTGCCTGCCGGGAGTTCGGGGCCGGGCTGATCGTCGACGACGCCCATGGGCTCGGTGTGCTCGGCGCCGGAGGGCGGGGCGCGCCGCAGGCCGCGGGACTCGCGGGCGCGCCCGACACCGTGGTCACGCTCACCCTCTCGAAGTCCTTCGGCAGCCAGGGCGGCGCCGTGCTCGGCCCGGCCAAGGTCATCGAGCATCTGGTGAACGCGGCCCGCACCTTCATCTTCGACACGGGGCTCGCCCCCGCATCGGTGGGTGCCGCGCTCGCCGCGCTGCGGCTGCTGCGCGCCGAGCCCGAGCGTGCCGCGCGGGCCCGTGCGGTTGCCGCTGAGCTGCATCAACTCCTCACGGCTGAAGGGCTGTTGGCGGTACGTCCCGACGCCGCCGTCGTCTCCGTGCGGGCGCCGTCTCCGGACGAGGCCGTGCAGTGGGCCGCCGACTGCCGGGCGGCGGGCCTCGCCGTGGGGTGCTTCCGGCCGCCGTCCGTGCCGGACGGGATCTCGCGACTGCGGCTGACCGCCCGTGCGGATCTCACCGGCGGACAGATCGCCGATGCCGTACGAGTGATCAGCCGCACCGCACCCAGGTGAAGATATGTTCCTGGCCCACAAGGGGCCGGGGTCTGCTCACCGGAGGCTGTCTACGAACGTCTCCCAGGGGCCGGGGGAGAAGAGCAGGGCGGGCCCTGCCGTGTCCTTCGAGTCACGCACGGCGCGCAGGCCGGATAGCGGACCCGAGTCGAGCGTGGCCGTCTCGACACAGTTGTTCATTCCATTACTGCGACTGCTGCGCTGCCACCGCGCAACATGCAGTGTGGCGCTGGAAGGTACGTGCCGAGGCAGTGCGGTCATGGTGCCTCCTTACACGCCGTCGCCTAGCCCGGCGATGAAATCCGTTGAGTCCTCTGGTGATAGCGCCTGTCCCTGAAGGGAGGTGAAGGCCTCCGTGTATGCCTGGAGGTCTTCTTTCCGCTCGAGGTAGAGGCTACTCGTCAAATGGTCGAGAACAACCAGATCCAGATCAGCAATGTTCGGAAATGAGAAAATAACGAAAGGACCGATGAGGCCCACATGCTCTCCGGCTGCGAACGGCAGTACCTGAAGCCGCACATGGGGCAGGTGTGCCGTGTCCCTTAACCGCGCGAGCTGCCCCGAGAAGACCTCATCACCGCCCACCGGACGTCTCAGCACCGCCTCGTCGAGGACCACGCTCAGCCGCAGCGGCGGATCCGCGCGCAGCACGTCCTGACGGGCGAGCCGCACCTCCACCAACGCCTCGACCTGCTCCTCCGGCAGCCCGCCGAGCGCCGCCCTGGTCACCGCGCGCGCGTAGTCCGGTGTCTGCAACAGGCCGGGTACGACACTGGTTTCCAGGGTGCGCACCCAACTCGCCTGTGATTCAAGGCTGATGAAGTCGCGATAGGTGGCGGGCAGCAGGTCGCGGTAGGCCTTCCACCAGTGGTGGCGGCCCGACCCCGCGTCGTCGGCGCCGCCCAACGCGGCCAGGCGCTCGATGAGGTGAGGGTCCTTCACGTCGTACGCCTCGAGCAGGAGCCGCACGTCGGCGGCCTTCACGCCGCTGCGGCCCGTCTCGATCCGGCTGACCTTCGACTGGTGCCAGCCGACCTTGGCCGCGGCCTCGCTGCTGGTGAGTCCGGCAAGGCCGCGCAGTGTGCGCAATTCTGCACCGAGTTGGCGGCGGCGCACCGCGGGCCCGTACTGCATGCCCGTCTCCTTCCGGACGGAGCCGTCGGTGTCCCGGCGGCTGTGCGGGGGACAGTAGGCGACAGTAGAGGAAGTGCCGGTCTCTCGCCCAAATACGGTCTGTCGTGGCAGAGTTCACCGCTTCGAGCGACAGATATATGCACATCTCGGTGGATCGCCACCCGTGACCGGCCAAGGAGTGGCAGGCTGGCGCGAAGCACCAGTCCGGGGTTGTCCTCGAGTCATCCGCCACGAGTCGGCGAGACCAGTCCCGGTGGGAAAGGGACAGCGTCGCCATGGCAGATCACCAGGAAGCATCCGTCACCCTGCCGAGCGATCCTGCCTCGGTTTCCGCGGCCAGGAAATTCGTCTCTCGGGTGCTCTTGGAATGGGGCCTGCCAGGGGAGGACGAAGTAACCGACACGATCAGGCTGATCGTCTCCGAGCTCGCCACGAACGCCGTGCAGCACACCCTCGGCCAGTCGCCGACCTTCACCGTGGACCTGGAGCTCGACCGGGACGAGCAGCTGCGCATCGGCGTCACCGACAGCCACCCCCGCTACCCCAAGCGGCTGCCCGCCGCCGTCCAGCAGGACAACGGCCGCGGCATGGTCATCATCCGCTGGCTGGCCGCCGAGTGCGGCGGCCGGCTGTCCGTCAGCCCCACCGAGGAGGGCGGCAAGACGGTCTGGATCGCCCTGCCCTGGACGGCGCCTGTGCAGGACAGACACCGCGACGCGGCCCGCTGACCCCCGCGCCGCCGGTTCAGCCCGCCGAGCGTCCATAGGCCCCGCGCAGCAGCGCACGGAAGGAGTCCGCCGCGGCGCCCGACTCGTCGGTGCGGTGGACGACGGAGATGGTGCGCCTCAGATCGCCGGGCGCCAGCGGCCGCATCCCGACCGGGGTCGCGGCGGTGCGTGCCACCATCTCCGGCACCACGGCGATGCCGAGCCCGGCGCTGACCAGCGCGCAGACCAGTGCGTAGCCCGGCGTCTCGACCACCACCGAGGGCGTCGCACCGGCCCGCGCGAGGGCGCGCTCCACGGCCTGCCGCGGCGGATGGTCCGGCGCCATGCTGATCAGCGGCTGCCCGGCGAGCGCGTCGAGCGGCAGCCGTGACGTGCCGCTCGCGAGCGCGTGCCCCGGCTGCGTCACCAGGACCAGCTCCTCGACAAGGACCGGCTCGGCCGACACGGAGGCGGGCAGCGGCGTCGCGTCGGCGGGTTCGTACGCGTGGGTGAGGGACAGGTCGACCTCGCCCGCCGCCACGGCCGCGACGCCGAGCGGCGGTTCATAGCCCGCGACCGTCAGTTCCACGTCCGGGTGGGCCCTGCGGAACGCGGTCAGGACGGGCGGCAGCAGATGGATGCCGCCCGTCGGGAAGGTGCCGACGCGCAGCCTGCCGCCGGACAGGCCCGCGACCTGCGCCAGTTCGTGCCGGGCGCGTTCCATCTCGTCGAGCACCCGGCGGGCCCTGGCCACGAGCAGCTCGCCCGCGCCGGTCAGCCGCGCCCCGCGATGGTGCCGCACGAGCAGCCCGGTCCCGGCCTCCCGCTCCAGCTTGGCGAGTTGCTGGGAGAGGGCGGGCACGGTGTAGCCGAGGCGCTCGGCGGCCCGGGTGATCGAACCGGCCTCGGAGACCGCGACGAGTGCGGCGAGCCGCGTGGGGTCGTACATGGCAGCTCCCTGCGGCGCGGAGTACGTGCGTACGGCGAAGGGCGGCGGGGCGCCCGGAAGCCGGAGCTTAAACGTCTGCTTAAGGCAGGCTCAGGATATTGCACATACCCGTTGAAGGCTCGGTCCCGGCAGTCTTGGCGCCATGGACGCACAACTGGTCGCCTTCACCCTGTTCGCGGCGGGCATGGTCGCCATGCCCGGCGCCGACTTCGCCGTCGTCGTACGCAACTCCCTCGCCTCACGGCGGGCCGGTGTGGCCAGCGCGGTCGGGGTCGCGGGCGGGCTCCTGGTGCACACGGCCCTCGCGGTCGCGGGCGTCGCGGCGGTGCTCGCCGCCGTGGCCGCGCTCTTCCGCGCGCTCCAACTGATCGGTGCCGCCTATGTGCTGTACCTCGCCTACCGCGCGCTGCGGTCCGCGGCGCGGCCGCGGGAAGCGGCGCCGGAGGCACCCGTGGTGCGGGGCGGGGCTCTGCGGGAGGGCTTCCTCACCAACGCCCTCAACCCGAAGGCGTCGATCACGTTCCTGAGCGTGCTGCCCCAGTTCGTGCCCGCGGGCAGTCCCGCGATGCCGCGGACGCTGCTGCTCGCGTCCATCGTCGTGGCGTTCGCCCTGCTGTGGTTCCCGGTGGTGGCGCTGCTGGTCGACCGGCTCGGCACGTGGCTGCGACGGCCTCGTACGGCCCGCGCCATCGAGGCGGCCACCGGTGCGGCGCTCGGCGCGCTGGGTCTGGTGCTCCTGGTGGAGCCGTTGCTGGCCTGAGGCCATCGGGGCGGTCGGGTGCGGCGGTTCGGAGCGTGCCCCCGAGCACTCCGGAGTGCTCGGGGACCGTCGGCGCGGCGCGGGTCAGCGGACCCGGCCGTACCAGACGCTCTTGGACCAGATCTTCTCCAGACGCACCACGGTTCCGCGCTTGGGCGCGTGCCATATGCGGCCGTCGCCCGCGTAGATCCCGACGTGGTAGACGTTCCGGCCGGAGTGGAAGAACACCAGGTCGCCCTTGGTGCGCTGCGACTTCTTGATGTGCTTGGTCTTGTTGTACTGCGCGGCGGCGGTGCGCGGGAGCTTCTTGCCCGTCTTCTTGAACGAATAGAGCGTGAGGCCCGAGCAGTCGAACCGGTTGGGCCCCGCGGCGCCGTAGCGGTAGGGGGAGCCCTTCTTGGACGCTGCGATCTTGAGCGCCTTCGTCCCGTGTGTTGCTGCCTCCGCTTCCGCGGTGAGCCCGGGGGCCACCATGGTGCCGCCTACTACGGCGAGCGTCAGGGCCGATGCGGCACCGGTCCTGGTGAGCAGCGACGGAACATGATTCAGCGCAGTCATGCGCAACCCTTCGTCAGCCGCCTGTGAAGGATGACCTGTCGGGTTCGGGCAGGCGAAGATGCCCGGCCGCGTCGTGCTCTGCGGCTTCACCCCAAGGGCGTCGTCCGGACTTCCCGGACGGGCCCGTCATGCCTGGGTCCTCCACTCCTGCCGTTGCACCCATGTCGACCGGTCATCCGGGTGGCGGCAGGACTCGGCGTCCGCCCGGACCGCCCCACCGCTGTGGCGGGGGCTTGTCGTCGGAAGGGATCTTGACCCGACAAGGGCGAAAAAACCGAGCCGAAACGGTGTTTTGTGAGGCTCCTCACGACTGACCCGTTCGGGTGGACACTGTCGAAATGGGGTCTGGGTCCCCGTGGCTGACGATGGTTCGACCAGCACCGGAATGAAGCATTCCGCGCGCGTCGTACACACCTGGCGCAACTCTCGACCACGGCCTGACGGACCCTCGGCTACGCCATACGGGGGACCCCGCCTGGTCCGTTTCGAAGGCGGCCCGGACGTTCCCGCGAGCGGTTCGCCGTGGTCAACTCCCCGGCAGCGGCGGCACGGTGACCCGCCGGGCCCGCCGCTCGCCGTCGAGCACGCGCAGCGCCTGGGCCAGCGTCGGCGCATGCACCTCGCTCTCGCCGCGCTGATGCATCAGCGTCAGTGCGTCCCGCAGAGCCGTCGCCCTGCTGACCAGGGCCTGGGCGGCGCGCAGCCCGCCGTAGGTGTGCTCGGCGCGGGCCGGATTGATCCGGCCGACCAGATCGACGACTTCGAGGTAGCGGTCGATCAGCTCGGCCTCGGCGCGCGTCAGCGCCGGCAGGGGCGGGAGTTCGGGCGGCAGCATCTCGGCCTCACCTCGGGTCGCGCGCGGCGAGCGAGGTCTTGCGGGTCGGGATGATGCGGTCCACGAGCCCGTACTCGACGGCCGCGGGGGCGTCGAGGATCTTGTCCCGTTCGATGTCGGCACTGATCCGCTCGGGGCTCTGCCCGGTGTGCCGTACGAGGAGTTCCTCCAGGAGCCGCCGGGTGCGCAGGATCTCGTCGGCCTGGATGGCCAGGTCGCTGGCCTGTCCCTGGATCGGCTCGGTGACGGACGGCTGGTGGATGAGCACACGCGCACCGGGCAGCGCGAACCGCTTGCCGGGCGTGCCCGCGGCGAGCAGCACGGCGGCGGCCGACGCCGCCTGGCCGAGGCAGGTCGTCTCCACGTCACAGCTGACGAACTGGATCGTGTCGTAGAGGGCGGTCATCGCGCTGAACGAGCCGCCGGGGGAGTTGATGTACAGCGAGATGTCGCGGTCCGGCGCCTGGTATTCGAGGTGCATGAACTGCGCCATCACGTCGTTCGCCGACGTGTCGTCGATGGGGGTGCCGAGGAAGACGATCCGCTCGTCGAGGAGCTTCGAGTACGGATCCAGGGTCCGCGTCCCCGAACTCGTGCGCTCGGTGAACTGGGGCAGGACATAACGGGCGGACGGACGGTTCATGGCACGCCTCTTTTCGTGGGGTCGACCTGGCGCCGTTCGTGGAGGGGCCAGGGCCTCTGTAAAAAATGTACAGGACGTACGTTCATGGAGGGAGTGGGGCCACCGGATCCGCGGCACGGGCGGTGCCCCGCGTACCCTCGACGGGCCATGCAAAAGGAAGAGAAGGATCTGCTCGCGCTCGAAGTCGACGTCATCCACGGCCTCGGCACCCGGCCGGTCGGCGACCGGGCGACCGTGACGGACCCGTCGGTGCGCGCCGTGTGGTCCTGGTCGCCGCGGGCACGTCTGCTGGCGCTGGGTCCCGGCGTAGAGGATCCGGGTCCGGTCGACGTCGCGGCACAGCCGTACACACCGGAAGAGATACCGGCCGCGCTGACCCGGCTCGCGGCGGCCCTGGAGACCCCGGGCGACGCGGCACGGATCCAGGGCGGCCCGTGCTTCACCTTCCCCGACCGCCTGGCCGAGCCCTCTCCCGCGCCCCTGCCGCTCCTGGTCTCGGACGCCGAAGGGCGGCGCGCCGCACGGCAGTTGAGCCGTCCGGGGAACTGGCAGCCCGGCGAATGGCAGGAGTTGATCTCCGGGGCCGCGGGGGAGTGGGCGATGGCCGTGCACGACAGCGAGCCCGTGTCGATCTGCCACACCCCGGCCGCGAACGCCCGCGCCGCGGAGGCCGGGATCTGGACCCGCGCGGACCACCGGGGCCGCGGCCTCGCACCGGCCGCGGTCGCCGCCTGGTCGCGGCGCGCGGGCAAGGGCAGGGACGTGCTCTTCTACAGCACCACCGTCGACAACCACGCCTCGCGCGCAGTGGCCCGCACCCTCGGCCTCAGGCCGCTCGGCTGGATCTGGGTGGTGCATTGAGGGTCTCGGTCCTGCCCGAGGCGCCCCGTCCCGATGGGTGTGCCGGGGACGGGACGCCGATGTGCGTCGGTCGCAGGGGCGTGGTTCAGCAGCTGGCGGTCCGCTCCAAGGGCGGCGCTGTCATGGATCCGTCGGACAGGCCCTAGCCCCGGCCCTGTTCGAGACCCGCCTCGTACGCGAAGTCCACGCCGTTCAGGGAATCGAGGCCCAGGACGGTCTGCTCCGGATGGACGCGCAGGAGGCGCAGGCCCGGATGACCGGCCAGGGTCGATACGTCGACGGGGCTGTCGGCGTGCTCCAGTTCGAGGGTGGCCAACCGGGTGGCCGACCTGAGCCACTCCCACGTCGCGGACAGATCAGCCGGTGCACGCAGTTCGGTGAGAGCTTCCCCGGTCAGTGCCAGGGCGAGCACGGGTGCGGGCAGCCCCGGATGCAGCCGCACGCGTGCGCGGCCGCCGAGGTCCCGCAGGGCCGCCAGCTCGTCCGTGGTCGTCACGGTGAAGCGGACCCCGTCGTCGTCGAGGTCGGCCAGGACGCCCTCCGCGTACGCACGTGTCGCGAACCGCGGCCATGAGGAAGCCAGCAGCTGCCGGATGCGCAGATCGGGAACACGCTGGTAGAGAGCCAGCAAGGGAATGGCCGCGTCGCCCCCGATCGCCACGGCGGTCTGCACGGTGCAGCGGGCCTCCTCGCTGGAGAGGCGATCGGGACCGGGCAACTGCTCCAGCACCACGCCGCCGAAGTCCACCAGGTCCGAGACGTCGGACGGGGTGCGGGGCGGGATGAGGTTCCTGGCGCAGCGCTCGACCTCCGCCCGTACGTTCGGATCGAGTTCAGTGGCGTATTCGAGGGCCGCGACGGCCAGCAGATGCAGATGCTTCCTGCGTCCGGTCGACATGGCGGTGTCACCGCTGCGCACCAGCGAGAGGAGGAACTCGGCACACTCCTTGGGCCGGGCGTGCGCCACCGCCATCCGTACGACGTCTTCCCACTGCGGCTCTTGGGCGCGCAGCAGCAACAGGGCCGTGTCGCCCTCCTCCACGGCCGCCTTCGCCCCCAGATAGTCCTGGAAAGTGCGGTGGATGAAGTCGATCGTGCCTTCGCTCGGCTCGCGGAGCAGCCCGCTGCGGAGCAGCAGATGCCGGAAGATCTCCTGGCCTCCGCCCTGCGCCGCGGCGACGGGCACACCGGGCAGCGCGTCGGAGACGATCCGCTCCGCGTGCCTGCGGTCGAGTTCGGCCTTGCCGTTCAGGATGAATTTGTAGGCGAGCCGCTGCAGCAGCCGGACCTTCGGCTCTTCGCTCAGCTCGATCCCGTCCGGCGGCCGCATGTCCCGCTCGCGGTCGCGGCGCGAGAGCAGCAGGGACAAGGCGGCGCTGTACAGCTCCTTGCGGGCGTGGGGCAGATAGCCGCGCCGGTCGCAGTGGAGCGCGCAGATCAGACCGCACATCAGCGGATTCGTGGCCAGGCGTGCCAGGTCGTGCTTGGTGCGGACCGCGACGATCAGCGAGGACTCGTACGCGTCCAGCTGCTCCGCGTCATCGGGCCTGACCGTGCTGCGTGCGGCCTTGTGCCAGCGGCGGATGAACGTGGTGACGTCGTCGCCGCGCATCGGCGCGAGGGAGAGCTCCGAGAACTTCATGCTGGTCAGCCACCCGTCCCGCACCGCCGACGGGCGGGACGTGACCAGCCAGAGGTTGTCCTCGTAGGTGCTCAGGAGCTCATGGAGCCAGCTGCGGGCCCGTTCGCGGACCACTTCCGGTGCCTCGTCGATGCCGTCGACGAGGATGAGGGCCCGATTGGCGAGCAGGACGCGGTCGACCCAGCCGGGCGGCTGGGCGGCGGCCAGGGGGTTGTTGCTGTGCCGGAGGAAGCCGTCGGGGGTCGGCAGCTCCGCGTCGTGGCGGGTGAGGGTGCGGATCGGCAGCACGAGGGGGATGCGGCCCGCCAAGGGGTCGAGGGCCGCACCTCCGTCACGGAAGGTCCCCGGGTTCTGCTGGGCCGTGGTCACCGCGAGCCACTGCACCAGCGTCGTCTTCCCGGAACCGGCGACTCCCCTGAGGAGAATGCGGCTCCGGCTGGCGAACGCGTCCTCCACGGGGATGGGCGCCTGCGTCGAGTAACCGCCGACTGCCGCCTGAAGACTCAGATAGGCGGTGTCGAGGGGCCACTGGTCCAGGGCGTTCGAGAGGTCGATCCCGTAGATCATGAGCATCCCGTACCTGCGGGCGATGTACGCGCGATAGCGGGTCTCGAACTCGACGTCCTGGGTGAACGGTGACCTCGACCGTTCAAGGAGCTGGTCGACCTTGGCCACGGTTTCTGTGAGCAAACGGCTCTGCTCCACGACCGTGCGCGGCACGAAGGTGGACCGCTGGGTGAAGAAGTGCAGGATGTGCAGGCATGCGGTCTCCATGACGGAGTCGTACAGCAGGGTTCCGCTCGCGGAGAGGGTGTGGGTGGCTCGGGGATCCGCCGCCTTCAGGTTCCTGGCGAGTGCGAGATGACCCAGGCCGACGGCCTGCACATCGTCCATGTCGAGATCGCCCAGGCAGTGCAGGGTGTTCGCCACGGCAAAGGCGACGGCGGACAGCTCGGAGTCCTCCACCGGCCGCTCGCCCGCCGCGGCGACGATCCGCTGCACCAGGTCGGCCGCCAGCTTCTCCAGATCGGCCCTGGTGAGGCTGCTCTTCTCGCCGCGGAAGGAGACGAGGGACGAGATCCGGGCGGCGCCGGGAGCCAGCCCGGCGCCTGCGCCCTCCTGGACGAAGAGCTTCTTCACGAGAGGTGCCGCGACCGCCGAAGCCAGCCGCCCGGCCACGAAACCTGCGTCCATGCCCCACCCTTCCCCTCCGCACGCCCCGAACAGCGCTCATGAGCGGCAACTCCCCTAGGGCAGTTGCTCATTGGCCGTTCGCGGGGTGGCGGACCGGTGCCTTCGCTGGGCAGCAACCTAGGCCGATTCGGATGCCGGGGCCAGCCGCCGGGCGAGGGGTGTGCCGGGCGCGGAACCGCCGGTCCGCCCCCGAGGTGGACGCCCGGCCCGCCACCGCTCACGGAACGGCTTCCTGAGGTGGCGTTTAAGCTGGGGAGCATGGCCTACGAGATTCCGGTGACGCAAGCCCGAGCAGAGCTCGCCGAGCTGATCAACCGCGTCGTCTACGGCGGTGAGCGGGTCGTCGTCACCCGGCACGGCAAGCCGCTCGTGGCCCTGGTCTCGGCCGCCGACCTGGAGCGCCTCGAAGGGCTCGCGGACGCCACGGAGGAGCGGACCATCAGCTCCGTCACCTCGATCGGCGCCGCCCCGCAGGCCTCCGGCGAACAGCAGCGGTTCGGCATCGCCGCGGAGCACCGGGGGCCCAACGCCACGTAGCGGCGCGGACGGTGAGGAGACGGCGCCCCGGCCGGCCGGAGCCGCCCGGGTCGACCGCCGCCGCTTCAGCCGACCGGCGCCGCCTCCGGCCGCACCACGGTCCGCTCGGCGGTGACCGGTGCGCGCCGCCCGCGCAGCGCGCCGAGCACGACGGCCGTGAGGCCGAGCGCGGCCCACAGGCCGAGGGTGAGGGCGGGGCCCGCGGCCCGCGCCCCGTCGAAGAAGGACACCGAGCGCAGCAGGGAGCCTCCCGCGCCCGGCGGCAGCAACTGGCCGATGAATCCCACCGGTTCGGGCAGCAGTTGAGGCGCCGAGGTCACGCCGGAGAACGGGTTGCCGAGCAGGACCATCGTCAGGGCGCCGACCCCTATCCCCGCCGGGCCGATCAGCGCCGCGAGTCCGGCGACGGTGGCGGCCACCGCGAGCGTGGACAGGCCCAACGCCCCGGCTTCCGCCCACCAGTTGCCGGTCAGGATGCCCAGCCAGCTGTCCGTGAGCGCGGCCGCGACGGCGCCGACGAGCACGGCCGCGGCGACGAGGGCGAGCACCGCGCGGCTGCCGCGGAGACCGAACAGGGTCACGAGCGACCCGGCCGCGACCCCCGCGATCGCGAGCGGCAGCACGCTGGACCCGAGGGCCGAGCCCCGCGGATCGGCCTGGGGCGCGGGCACCACGTCGACCGTCGGCACCGGCTTGCCCTCCGGGGCCTGGCTCTGCACGGCCTGCTGCAGGAGCTGGGCGACGACCGGGCTCGCGGCCGACGCGGTCAGCAGCTTCGGTCCCTGGGGTGTGGCGACGACCGCGCCGTACACGGTCCGGTCCTCGATGGCGGCACGGGCCGCGGCCTCGTCGGCGTAGCGGTGGATCTCGAACGCGCCCTGCTGCCGCTGGAGTTGCTGTGCGACGGGGCCCGCCGCCGCGGTCGGCCCCGCGACGCCGAGCGGCAGGTCGCGGGGCGCGGTGCGGGCGGCGGGCCAGGCGAAGGCCCAGAGCGCGAGGGTGACGAGCAGCGGAACGAGGACGGCCACCATCACGATGCGGCGCCCCTGCGGGGGTGCGGTGGCGGGCGGCGTGGGCATGTGTTCTTCCTCCACGAGAAGGGCGCCCGGGGCGGGGTCCCGGGCCGCGGCGCATAGAGAATGATCGTTCGTTTTACGTGAGTCACTGTCCTTCGGGGGCGGCTCGCTTGTCAAGAATGAATGTTCGTTTTACTTTGTGCGCATGGCCCGGGTATCCCAAGAACACCTCGACGCACGACGTCGGCAGATCCTCGACGGCGCGGCGCTCTGCTTCGCGCGCAACGGCTTTCACGCCGCGTCGATGCAGGACGTCCTGAAGGAGGTGGGCCTCTCGGCCGGTGCGGTCTACCGCTACTTCCGCGGCAAGGAAGAGCTGATCGAGGCCATCGTCTCCGAGGTGCTCGACGAGATCCGGGGCATTTTCGAGGCGGCCGCGGAGCAGAGCCCGCCGCCCCCGCCGCACGTCCTGGTCGGCAAGGTCCTCGGTGATGTGCTCGACCTCAAGCCCGGTCTCACGGACGGCGCCAAGTCGTACTACCCGCGGCTGATGATCCAGGTGTGGACGGAGACCCTCCGCAACGACGGCCTCTCGGCGATCCTCCAGGAGGGGTACGTCCAGGTGCGGGCCGCGTGGGTGCGCGTCGTCGAGGGGTATCAGAAGGCGGGCATGATGCGCTCCGACGTCCCCGCCGACCATGTCGCACGGACCATGATCGCCCTCGCGCAGGGATTCGCCGCGCAGTACGCCCTGTTCGACGATGTCGCCGTCGAGATGCTCCAGGACGGCCTGCGCGCACTGGTAAGTATGGATCTTCCCAGCTGACGGTCATGGGTCGGTCAATGGCTGGTTAACCTCGTTGAAACTCCTCCCAACTACCCTCCCGTGCCACGCCACCAGGGGATTTCGTAACCAGGGTGCGAAAGATCGAAGACTTTCGCTGTGTGTTACATCTATATCCGTCGCGGTGGCCGCGGCAGCCGAACCCCGCACGGTTCGGAGCGAGGACTGTGAGGTGGGACGCGTGCAACTGACCCCGCACGAGCAGGAGAGACTGCTCATCCATGTGGCCGCGGATGTGGCCGAGAAGCGAAGGGCGCGGGGGCTGCTGCTCAACCACCCCGAGGCGATCGCCCTCATCACCTCCCACATCCTCGAAGGCGCCCGCGACGGTCGCACCGTGGCCGAATTGATGTCCTCCGGGCGCCGGGTCCTCACCCGTGACGACGTCATGGAGGGCATCCCCGAGATGATCCACGACGTCCAGGTCGAGGCCACCTTCCCGGACGGCACGAAGCTCGTCACCGTCCACGATCCGATCGTCTGACGGGAGTTCGCGCCTCATGCATGCCGCAGCGCACGCTGTCACGGGCCAGGGAATGATCCCCGGAGAGATCCTCTTCGCCGACGAGCCCGTCCCCTTCAACGAAGGCCGCGAGGTCACCCGCCTCACCGTCCTCAACGCCGCCGACCGCCCCGTCCAGGTCGGCTCCCACTACCACTTCGCCGAGGCCAACCCGGGTCTGGACTTCGACCGCGGCGCCGCGCACGGAAAGCGGCTGAACATCGCCGCGGGAACCGCCGTGCGCTTCGAACCCGGAATCCCCGTCGACGTCGAACTCGTCCCGCTGGCCGGCAAGCGCATCGTGCCCGGCCTGCGCGGCGAGACCGGAGGTGCCCTCGATGCCTGAGCTGTCCCGTGCCGCGTACGCCGATCTGTTCGGCCCCACCACCGGCGACCGGATCCGGCTCGCCGACACGGATCTGCTGATCGAGATCGAGCAGGACCTCTCGGGCGGCCCCGGGCGCTCCGGCGACGAGTCGGTGTTCGGCGGCGGCAAGGTCATCCGCGAGTCGATGGGCCAGTCCAGGACGACCCGCGCCGAAGGCGCCCCCGACACCGTCATCACCGGTGCCGTGATCATCGACCACTGGGGCATCGTCAAGGCCGACATCGGTGTCAGGGACGGCCGCATCACCGGCATCGGCAAGTCCGGCAACCCCGACACGATGGACGGCGTCCACCCCGAGCTCGTCATCGGCCCGGAGACCGAGGTCATCGCGGGCAACGGCAAGATCCTCACCGCGGGCGGCATCGACACCCACATCCACTTCATCTCGCCGACCATCGTCGACGAGGCCCTCGCCTCCGGGGTGACCACCCTCTTCGGCGGCGGCACGGGCCCGGCCGAGGGCAGCAAGGCGACCACCATCACCCCGGGTGCCTGGCATCTGGCCCGGATGTTCGCGGCCCTCGAGTCGAGTCCGGTCAACATCGGCTTCCTCGGCAAGGGCAACACCGTCAACGCCGATTCGATGCACGCCCAGCTCCGCGCGGGCGCCGTCAGCTTCAAGATCCACGAGGACTGGGGTGCGACGCCCGCCACCATCGACGCCTGCCTCAACGTCTGCGAGGAGACCGGCGCCCAGCTCGCCGTCCACACCGACACGCTCAACGAGGCGGGCTTCGTCGACGCCACCTTCGACGCCGTCGCGGGCCGCACCCTGCACGCCTTCCACGTCGAGGGCGCGGGCGGCGGCCACGCCCCCGACATGATCACGGCCGTCTCGCTGCCCAACATGCTGCCGAGCTCGACCAACCCCACCCGGCCGCACACCGTCAACACCGTCGAGGAGCACCTCGACATGCTGATGGTCTGTCACCACCTCAACCCGGCCGTCCCCGAGGACCTCGCCTTCGCCGAGTCCCGCATCCGGCCCACGACCATCGGGGCGGAGGACATCCTGCACGACCTCGGCGCCATCTCGATCATGTCCTCCGACTCCCAGGCGATGGGCCGGATCGGCGAGGTGATCATGCGTACATGGCAGACCGCACACGTGATGAAGCGCCGCCGCGGCTTCCTGCCGGGGGACACCCGCGCCGACAACCACCGCGCACGTCGCTATGTCGCCAAGTACACGATCAACGCGGCCGTCGCCCAGGGCATCGACCACGAGATCGGCTCGGTGGAGACCGGCAAGCTCGCCGACCTGGTGCTGTGGGAACCGGCGTTCTTCGGCGTCAAGCCCCAAGTCGTCCTCAAGGGCGGGCAGATCGCGTACGCGCAGATGGGCGACGCCAACGCGTCCATCCCGACCCCGCAGCCCGTCCTGCCGCGCCGCATGTACGGCGCGCACGGCAAGGCCCCGGCGCTGAACTCGATCAACTTCGTGACCCAGTCTGCCCTCGACGACGGACTGCCCGAACGCCTCGGCCTGGACAAGGCGTTCGCCCCGATCCGCTCGACACGCGGACGCTCCAAGGCGGACATGCGCGAGAACGACGCGCTGCCCCGGGTCGAGGTCGCCCCCGACAGCTTCGCCGTGACCATCGACGGCGAACTCGTCGAGCCGTCGCCCGCCGCGGAACTGCCGCTCGCCCAGCGGTACTTCCTCTTCTGACGGCCGCGAAGGACCTGGCGACGATCACATGTCACGAGCAGCACTCCTCGTCCTGGCCGACGGCCGCTTCCCCGCCGGAGGGCACGCGCACTCC
Source organism: Streptomyces sp. NPDC059002 (assembly GCF_042740435.1). Classification (NCBI taxonomy): domain Bacteria; kingdom Bacillati; phylum Actinomycetota; class Actinomycetes; order Kitasatosporales; family Streptomycetaceae; genus Streptomyces; species Streptomyces sp. NPDC059002. Next base: position 87,703 of record NZ_JBHYJI010000005.1, read on the forward strand.
GGCGGGGCCGAAGCCGCGGTCAAGGCGGGCCGCGTCACCGGGGCGGCGAGCCTCGAGGCCTTCTGCCGGGGCCGGTTGCACACCAGCGGCCTGGTGTCCGCCGCCCTCGCGGCGGCCGCCGCCCTCGGCGTCGACCCGGTCGACCTGGACGCGGCGGCGGACGCCCGCACGCCCTCGCTCGCCCTGCGCACCGCCGCGCGGCGCCTGGGCCGGCAGCTGATGCGGGCCGCGCGCGCCACCTGGCCGCACCCCGAACTCGACGCGCTGGCACGGCAGTTCCCCAAGGGAGCCCATCAGCCCGTCGTGCTCGGCCTCACCGCCCGCGCGGCCGGGCTCGCGCCTGCGGACGCCGCGTACTGCTCCTTGTACGAAGGGGTCAGCGGGCCCGCGACCGCGACGGTGCGGTTGCTGAGCCTCGACCCCTTCGACGCGACCGCGGTCCTCGCGCGGCTGGCGCCCGAGCTCGACGGTGTGGCCTGCCAGGCCGTCGAGGCCGCGAGACGGGTCCTCGACGACGGCGTCGACGCGCTGCCCGCGGGGTCGGCGCCGCTGTTGGAGGTGGGGGCGGAGGCGCATGCGGCTTGGCCTGTGCGGTTGTTCGCGTCTTAGCGGTTGCTGTGGCTGATGTCTGGGGGCTCCGCCCCCAGGCCCCCGATCGGCCTGGACGGCCTCGTCCTCAAACGCCGGACGGGCTGAAGAGTCTCTCCGCGCCGGACGGGCTGAAGAGTCTCTCCGCGCCGGACGGGCTGAAGACCCGTGTCCCCATCGATCCCTACTCACTGAAATCTGGAGCCGTAACCATGCATCTCGACCACTCCCACGACGGCCCCGCCGCCGTATCCGCCGATGCCCACCGGCCCGACGGCAGCCGTCGCGCGCTGCGGATCGGGCTCGGTGGGCCCGTCGGTTCCGGGAAGACCGCGACCGTTGCCGCGCTCTGCCGGGAACTGCGCGACGAGCTGTCCCTCGCCGTCGTCACGAACGACATCTACACCCGCGAGGACGCCGAGTTCCTGCTGCGGGAGGCCGTGCTGCCGCCCGAGCGCATCACCGCGGTGGAGACCGGTGCCTGCCCGCACACCGCGATCCGCGACGACATCTCCGCCAACCTGGAGGCCGTGGAGGACCTGGAGGACGAGGTGGGGCCGGTCGACCTGATCCTCGTCGAGTCGGGCGGCGACAACCTCACCGCGACCTTCTCCAAGGGGCTCGTCGACGCGCAGATCTTCGTCATCGACGTCGCGGGCGGCGACGACATCCCGCGCAAGGGCGGTCCCGGCGTCTCCACCGCCGACCTGCTCGTCGTCAACAAGACCGACCTCGCCCCGCACGTCGGCTCCGACCTCGCCCGGATGGCCGCCGACGCGAAGGCGCAGCGCGCCGAACTGCCCGTCGCCTTCCAGTCGCTGAGGTCCGACGAGGGCGTCGGTCCCGTCGCCGCGTGGGTGCGGGAGCAGTACGCCGCGTGGACCGCGTCGGCGTGACGGTCGACCTCGCCCCCCGGGGCGTCACGCGAACGGGCGGCGGCGCGGGCGTCCGCGGCACCGCCCGCGTCGAGGCCCGCTCCGACGGGCGCGGCGGCACCGCGCTGCCGGTGCTCGACGGCGAGGGCCCGCTCGCCCTGCGCCGCACCCGCTCGTCCGGTCCCGCGGCGCACGTCACGCTCGTCGGCGCGATGAGCGGCCCCCTGGGCGGCGACCACCTCACCGTCGAGGCCGCCGTGCACGAGGGCGCGGCGCTCCGCATCGGTTCCGCGGCGGCCACCATCGCGCTGCCCGGCCAGACGGGCGACGCGGCGCGCTACGACGTACGCCTCACCGTCGCCGACGGCGCCGAACTGCGCTGGCTGCCCGAGCAGTTGATCTCCGTGTGCGGCAGCGACCTGCGCGTCACCACCCGCGCCGAACTCGCCGCGGGGGCCCGCCTCGTCCTGCGCGAGGAACAGGCACTCGGCCGGGTCGGCGAAGCGCCGGGCCGCCTCACCAGTCGCCTCACCGTGCACCGCGCGGGCCGCGCACTGCTCGACCAGGAACTGTCCTGCGGCCCCGGCGCACCCGGCGGCTGGGACGGCCCCGCGGTCCTGGCGGGCTGTCGCGGGGTAGGCCAACTCATCGTCGTACGACCGGAGTTCGCCCACGACATGCCGGAGCCCGCGGCATTGGGGGAGTGGGCCGCACTCACCCCGCTGGCCGGTCCCGCCGTGCTGGTCACCGCTGCCGCGCCGGACGCGCTTCAGGTGCGCAGGGCGCTGGACGAGGCGTTGCGCCGACTCGGATAGAAGCGGCCGTTCCTAGCCCAGCGTGCGAGCCCGTTCGAGTACCTCGGCCGGGGCCTTGGCCACCGAGCCGGTGTCGAACGGCGGCTGCGGGTCGTACTCGGTGTAGAGCTGGATCGCCTGGGCGGTGGTGTCGTCGCTGAGCAGGGCGGCCAGCTGGATCGCCATGTCGATGCCTGACGACACCCCGGCCGAGGTGATGATCCGGTCGTGGCGTACGACCCGTTCGGGGGTGTAGACCGCGCCGTACGACCGCAGTTCGTCGATCACACCCCAGTGGCTGGTCACGGTCAGCCCCTTCAGCAGACCGGCCGCCGCGAGCACCAGCGCTCCGGTGCACACCGAGGTGGTGAAGCGGGTGCCGGTGTGGATGCGCCGGATCCAGTCGAGGAAATCGGGATCCTCCGCCACGGTCCATGCGCCGCCCCCACCGGGGATCAGCAGGACGTCGCAGCGCTCCACCTCGGAGTACCTCGTCGGGACATGCACCGGCAGCGATCCCAACACGTCCTGCACCAGGCCGGGTTCGGGAGCGACGAAGCGCACGGTGGCGCCGGGCACATGGGACAGGATCTCGTAGGGTCCGATCGCGTCGAGCGGCTCGAAGCGGTCGAAGAGCGGTATCACGATGTCCATGCGCCGCATCCTAGGTCCTGCCCGGCGGATCAGGTCGCGCGAGGCCGCCGCCCGTGCTGCGGGACCGTCCGGCAGGTACATAAGCTGGCGCGCATGAGGATGCGACCCACGTTGACCTGGGAGCCCGAGGGCGACCTGCCTCCCGCTTCGAGTGACCCGTCCGCGGTCGTCGACGCCGTGCGGGCGGGCGGTGTCGTCGTACTCAGTGGAGCGGGTCTGTCGACGGAGTCGGGCATCCCCGACTACCGCGGGGAACACGGATCTCTGCGGCGCAACCACGTGCCCATGACGTTCCAGGAGTTCACCGGCAGCGAGCATGCGCGCCGACGGTACTGGGCCCGGAGCCAGCTGGGCTGGCGGGCGATGATCAGGGCGCGTCCGAACACCGGCCATCGGGCGGTCGCCACGCTGGCGGGAGCGGGGCTCGTCACCGGCGTGATCACGCAGAACGTGGACGGGCTGCAGCAGGCCGCGGGGGCGGGGGACGTGGTGGAACTGCACGGGAGCCTCAGCCGGGTGGTGTGTCTGGACTGCGGTCGGGTCAGCGCCCGTTCGGAGCTGGACGGCCGGTTGCGGGAGGCCAACCCGGGGTTCGAGGCCGTCGCCGGGCGGCACCGTGCGGCGCGGGTGAATCCGGACGGGGACGTGGAGCTGGCCGACGAGGCGGTCCGTGAGTTCCGGGTGGTGACGTGCGCGGCCTGCGGCACCGGGGTGCTCAAGCCGGACGTCGTGTTCTTCGGCGAGAACGTGCCCCCCGAGCGGGTGGCGGCGTGCCGCGATCTGGTCCAGGAGGCGGCGACGCTGCTCGTGCTGGGCTCGTCCCTGACGGTCATGTCCGGTCTGCGCTTCGTACGCCAGGCGGCGCAGGCCGGTATCCCGGTGCTGATCGTGAACCAGGGCCCCACGCGTGGCGACCGCTGGGCCGCCCGCCGCATCGACCTTCCACTGGGGCGCATGCTGACCGAGGTCGTGGCCCGGGTCGGGGTCTGACCGGCCGCGCAAAGGACAGAGCCTTCTGCCCGGTCGTGGAACGACTCGGGCCCCCCCGCTCAAGGCCGGTCCTGATCGACTCGGCACGCGCGGTCCTCGGTTTCGTCGACGGCTGCTGACGGGATCGCGAAGAAGGCCGCTGCCGCGAGGACCGCCACGCTCGCCGCAAGCATCAGCGCGCCCGGCAGGGACCAGGCCGCGAGCGGGCCGGCGACCGCCGCCCCCAGGGCGAATCCGGTGATCTTCAAGCTGGCGCCGGTGGTGAAGATCTGGCCGCGCAGCCGTTGCGGGGCCTCCCGATGACGCACCGCGAACAAGGCGGTCAGCTGGGGCCCTTCACCGATCCCCATGATGAGTACGGCCGCGATGAGCACGGCAGGTTGCCCCGTCGCGGCCAACGCCAACGCGGCAGCCTGAACAAGGGCACTGGCCCAGATGACGGTGTCGGGGGCGACCGAACGCGGAAACCGCGCAAGCAGGGCGTTGGCCACCAGGGCGGAGACCGCCGCGCAGGACAGGAGCACCGCGCCGCGGCCGGCCCCGCCCAGGACCCGTTCGCCCAGGAGCGCGATGCAGGCCGTCAGCATGCCCTGAGCGGCACAGGAGAGGACCGAGGTGAGGGTCGCCCGGGCCAAGGGCGGTCCTGTGACGATGACGCGCAGTCCGGCGGCGAGGTCGTCGATCACCGAGGTCGTCCGCGCGTTCCGCGTCCGGTCCGAACGGGCGGGCAGCAGCCATGCGGACGGCAGTGCCGCGGCGATGAGCGCCACGGAAACCCCCACGGCCGCCGGGGCTCCCAGCGCCTCCGCCGTGCCGCCCGCCAGCGCCGGACCGGCCAGACCGGCGAGGCTGAACGTCATGGCGTCGAGCGCGTTCGCCCGGGGCAGCTGATCGGCCGCCACCGCACGCGGGAGTTGGGCCGTCCACCCGCCGGACAGGGCCGGGCCGAGGAGCCCCGTCAATACGGCGATCAGAACGGTGAGGGTGAACGGCAACCGGCCGAGCCCCGCCAGCACCGTCCCGAGCCCCGCCGCATACAGGACGAGGGACACGGCCAGCAGACGGCCCGGTCGCCTTGCCCTGTCGAGAAGCACCCCGAGCACCGGCCCTCCCACCGCGGAGGAGACCGTGATGCCCGCGAGCAGCGCCGACGCGTCGGTGGCCGATCCGGCCAGGGCGAACCCTGCCAGCATCAACGCCGGACCAGACATCTCGTCCCCGGCGCGAGCTGCCACTGCTCCGACCAGATAGAAGCGGAGTGAGTAACGGCTAGTCATCAGCAAGACGTTACGGAGGTAACTCAAAACTCCGCAATATACGTTACATTCCACGGGTGTCATCCACCCACGACGACTGGTCCACCCGGCACTCCGTGCTGACGACGGCTCGGCGGACCGCCGCCCTGATCAACGCTCTCGCCGCCGACCACCCCGACCCGGCCGACGTCGCCGAAGTGCTCCGCGCCTACGGTGAGAACGACCCCATCGACCTCACGGGACGAGACGTCGCCCGGATGCGCGCGGCCGCCGCCCTGCTGCGAGAAGTGTTCGCCGCCGAGCACGCGGACGCCGCCGCCCACGCGCTCAACCGCCTCCTGCGGGAACACACCGGGCCCGTCCGCCTGACGTCGCACAAAGGCAGCAGCCCCTGGCATCCCCACCTCGACCGCGACGACGACGCCCCCTGGGACGAGTGGCTCCTCGCCTCCTCCTGCATGGCCCTGACGGTCCTCGTCTGGGACCGCCAGGGCCCACCCGGCAGGATCTGCGCGTCACCCAGCTGCCAGAACGTCTTCATCACCCAAGGCAGCGGGCCGGAACGCCGCTACTGCTCGCGCCGATGCGCCACCCGCGAAAGGGTCGCGGCCCACCGGCGCGCCCGCTCCACGGCGCGCGGCTGACGCGCCGTCGGGGGACACACGGGCGCATTGCCGCCCCCTTGCCCTGCCCTGCCTCGTCCTTCCTTGCCCTGCCTTGTCCTGCTCGACGCTCAGGCGGCGGGCCGCATGTGCTCCCGTGCCCATTCCTCGAAGCTGGTGAGGGGGATGCCGAGGTCCCTCGCGTACTGCGGGCGGCCCGGCTGACCGGCCACGTTCAGCCACGCGTGGCCGGCGCCCATCGCGGGCATTCCGGCGGCGACGGCTTCCCCCTCGGTCATCTCCGGTGCGGACAGCGGCATGTCCAGGGCGCGGGAGAGGACCTCGGCGATCTCCGTCATGGACAAGTAGTCGCTCGCCAGCTCCAGTTCGACCCCGTCGAAGCGCTCGGGCGCGGTGATGGCCGCGGCGGCCGCACTGCCGATGTCGTCCACCGCGACCAAGGACAGCCGGGTCTCGGGGTTGAGGACGCTCACCAGGCCGCCCTCCGTGCCGCGCGGGAACAGGAACTTCATGGACGGGAGGAAGTTCTCCATGAAGAAGCCCGGCTTGAGCAGCGTCCAGTGGGCGAAACCGGCCGCGCGGACCCGGTCCTGGATCGCCGTCTTGGCGTGCAAGGCGGGTTCCAGCAAAGCCCAACGGTCTCCGGTCCAGCCGGGAGTTCCGGTGTGCTGCCCGGCGCCGCTGGCGGAGGTGTGCACGAACTGCGGCACTCCGGCGGCCCGCGCGCCCTCGATGAGGTTGACGCCCTGGACCACCTCGCCTTCGAAGTCGAAGCCTTCCGCGGTCATGCCGGGCATCTGTACGGAGAAGACGGCGCGGGCGCCCTCGGCGGCCCGGACCACGGAAGCGCGGTCGTGCAGGTCGCCGGTGACCAGTTCGGCCCCCCACGCCTCGACGGCCTTGGCCCGTCCGGCAGTTGGGTCGCGCACCAGGGCGCGGACGGGCACGCCCGCCGCGAGCAGCGTGCGGGCGGTGGCCCCGCCCTGCCTGCCGGTGGCGCCGGTGACGAGGACGGGTGCGGAGTTTGTGGGCATGGAGCCACCTCGGGTTGCTCGCCGATGAAACGGCGGGGTCCGCCGTTTATGCTCCGGTACGATACGGCGGGCCCCGCCATTTATCAACGACCGGAGGTGATGGCATGCCCGAGCACCGGCGCGCGGACGCCCGACGCAACTACACGCGCATCCTCGCCGTGGCCGAGGAGGAGGTCGCCGCCCAAGGCGCCGACGCCTCCCTCGAACAGATCGCCCGCACCGCGGGGGTCGGCTCGGCAACGGTGCGCCGACACTTCCCCACGCGCCGCGCCCTGTTGGAAGCGGTCTCCCAGCACCGGATCGAGGCCCTGTGCGCCCGCGCCCACGAGCTGACCGACAAGGGCGACAGCCGAAAAGCCCTCCTGGAATGGCTCGATGACGTCGTCGCCTACTCCGTCTCCGCCCGAGGGCTGGCGGCCGCACTGGCCTACGACGGCCCGGTCCACGAGAACAGCTGCTCGGCGGCCCTGGAAGAGGCGGCAGCCCCGCTCCTGCAACGCGCCGCACGGGACGGCGCGTTGGCGACAGACATCACCGTCACCGACCTGATCACCCTGGTCGTCGGCATCGCCCTCGCCACGGAGCACTACCCCGACCCCACCGCCGAGGCGAACCGGCTGTTCCGGCTGACCGTGACGGGACTGAGCCCGCAGCACTGAACTTGTCGCTTCAGGGCTCCGGGCTCGGTCCGTCATCCCTTGCGGCACTCTTCGCCGCAGACGCCACCGGCGATCTGCTGCAGCTCCTGGCGCACGCGTTGGACAGGCGACCGGCCGGTTGACGCCCGAAGCCTCCTCCAGCGCACCGAAGCTCCCACGCCTCGCCGGCGCGGGGCCCATCACGCGGCTCTTCCTGGCGGTGCTCAAGGTCCCTGTGGGCAGGGCTTGTTGAAGCGCCGACGGACGGTCACGTCGCCGACTCAGTCGTTGACGTCGACGCCGTAGCCGCGCGCGAGGTCGGCGAGTCCGTGGTCGTAGCCCTGGCCGACGGCTCGCAGGCGCCAGACCGGACGCCACTGGCCCCGGGTTGAGCAGAGTGGAGAACTCCCCGGTCTGCTCGCCGTCCGGAGCGATCGTCACCACGGAGACCGACAGCACCCGGTCCCTCCGAGCCAGCAGCCCGGAGGTCTCACCCGCATGCCGGCGCCTGGCTGGCAGAGTTGGCGAGGTCTCGTACATTTCCACGCGCTGTGGTTGCGGCGATACAGTCCGGCAAGATCGGATCGGTGACAGGGGAGGGGGCCGACGTGCTGGAGATGGTGGCGCTGAGCGCGCTGACTGCGTTTCTCACCGCCGCGGGGAACGGTGCTGCGGGAGAGATGGGGAAGCAACTGCTCCAGTCGACCGGGGCGTTGGTGAGGAGGACCATGGGACGGGAGACGCCGTTGCCGACCGGCCCGGAGGAGTGGCGGGCGCTGGCGGGCCAGATGCACATACGACTTGGCGATGACCCCCAGCGGGCGGGTGAGTGGGCACTGCTCGTCCGAAACCTCCCGGAGCAGACGACGGCCTTACCCGCGGCCGGTGGACTGCCGCCCGCGCCACGGGACTTCACCAACCGTCAGAGGGCCGTGAAACAGCTGAAGCGGGAAGCGACCCGGCCTGCCGACGGGCGGCCGCGCGTCGCACTGCTGCACGGGCCGCCCGGAATCGGTACCACCGCGGTGGCCCTGCACTTGGCCGCCGCTCTCTACGCCCGATTCCACGACGGGCGCTTCTACGTCGACCTGCGAGACACCTCGGCGGGGCACGGGCCGGGTCCCGGCACTGTTCTGCTGCGTCTGCTGCGGCAGATGGGCGTCGCACCGGAGCGGATGCCGCCCACCACCTCAGGGCGTGAAGAGCTCTACCGTCAACTCACCGCGGGCCGCAGGGCCCTGGTGGTGGTCGACCACGCGTCGTCGGTCGCCCAGGTCCGGGGCCTGGTCCCGGCCACGCCCGACGTCTTCCTGCTGGTGGTCGTGTCCGGCCGACCGTTCGCGTTGGAGGCCGAACGTGTACCCGTTCCTCCTCTGAGCGACCGGTACGCGAAGCAAATGGTGAGCAAGGTCGCCGGGCAGGAGACGGTCGCGCGTGCCAAGGCACGGATGCCGCGACTGCTCGAGCATTGCGCGGGCAACGCCTTCGCGCTCAAGGCCGAGGCGACGCGCCTGCTGACGGAGGAGACCACCATGGGGCCGAGGCCCGAAGGAGCACCCCACCACCCGGTGCGCGACGCCGCCCGGAGCGCCTGCGAGAGGCTCCGACCGGAGACGGCACGGCTCGTTCGACTGACGGCATTGGGCGGCTGGCCTTCCATTGACGCCCACCTCGCCGCCGCAGCCGCTGATGTCGCGTACGACGAGGCCGCTCGGATGCTCACCGAGGCGGCAGACGTCCACCTCCTGGACGCTGACGCCGATGACCGCTACCGCTTCCGCACCGAGGTGCGGCGCTATCTGGCCGACACCGCCGGTCCGGAGCACGGTATCCCCGAATGTTCGGCCGCTATAGAGCGCGTGCTCGACGACCTGCTGAATCGTGCCCTGCACGCGGCTCATGCCGCCCTGCCGCAGAGTTGGCGCACGGAGCCGGCCCCGCAGCGGGGGGAGGCGTACGGCGGCGAGGCGCGAGGCGTGGCCGTGCTTGCGGCAGAGGTGGGCAATCTGGTCCGGGCGGTGTCCGTGGCCGAGGAGTACCAGCACGTCACGGTCGCGCTGCGTCTTGCCCGAGCCCTGTGGCCCCTTCAGCTGAAGGCCGGATACTGGGACGAGGTGCTGCCCGCACTGCGCGTCGCGACCCGGTGCGCCGACGAGCATCAGCCGAATTCGCGTACGGCGGCGGCGCTCCACTTCCAACTCGCCCATTGCCTGGGCGAATTGGAGCAGTGGGAGGAAGCCGAGCAGGAAGCGCACGCCGCTGCCGAGGGCGAGCGCGCGGCGGGCCACGAACGGGGCGAGGCGTCGTCCGTCGAGTTGCTGGGCCTCTTGAGCCTGCGTCAATGGAGGTACGGGCCGGCCCATGAGCGGTTCGTCGAGGCCGAGCGCGTCTACCGGCGGATCGCTCCCGGCCAGGAGGGGGAGCGGGACGTGCCGCGCGCTCTCGCACTGGCCGAGCGTCACCAGGGGCGTGCGCTGCGAGGCATGGGGCGGTTGACGGAGTCGCGGCAATGCCTGGAGGCCGCGGCGGAATTCTTCAAGGAGCAGGGGGAGCACTACAACCGGGCACGTGCCCTCACGGACCTGGCCGAGACACTCCACGACGCGGGCGAGGACGCCGCGGCGCTGACCACGATCGCCGAGGCCGAGCAGCTCCTCACTCCGGCGGCGGCTCCGCACCTGCGGTATCTCGCCGGGCTTCGGCTGCGCTGCGAGGGTGCCCGCCAGTGAGTTCCACGACCACCGGGTGCACGCCGTCGGCGGCATGCACCCGGAGCGTGACGCCGCCGGACGGCACCGTGCCGTCGGCGGCCAGCCATGCGTACAGCGACGAGGCGTACGCCGCCGGGTCGACGTCTGCGCCCGGGCCTGCGGACAGCCGCAACAGCCCTTGTCCCCGGCTGCGTGCGACGCAGCTGTCCGGGCCGCTCACGTACGCAGCGACCGAGCAGTGCACGTGGCGGTCCAGTATCTCGGCCGTCCACGCCTGGGGCCCACCCAGGCGCGGGTCGTCCGCGGGCCCGTCGCGCACGATCACGTCGGCCAGTTCGAGGCTGCCCCGGTCCCGGGTGTCCTCGTGCACGGAGAGGTGCACGTCACCGTCCGCGTCGTAGGGATGCTCGGTGGACCGCTCGATCGTGATGTCCGTGCCCCACACGCGCGTCAGTACGCGCAACGGGGCCGTGCGTCGCGGTGGCTCGTACGGAGGCAAGGGCAAGGGGTCGAGGAGGGCGGGGGCGGCGGGCTCGGGAAGGTCCATCAAGTGGTAGAAATGGCGCCGCAGGAGCGCTGCCGATGCGCCTGGAGCCGAGGTGACGAACTGGCCGGGATCGGCAGCAGGCCGGTGCCCGGCCAGGAGCTTCTCCACCTGCGCCCGCAACGGGCCGTGCGGATCGAGCCGCGGTGCGTCCCGCACGAAGGCCGCGAGTGGCGTATCCGGGTCCAGTCTGTCCTGCCCGGCGGCCGCCAACAGCACAGGGACTCCCAGGGCGGACGCGTAGTAGGAGGCGGCACCGAAGTCACCGAGCACGGCGTCGGCGGCCAGCAGAGCCTGCCGCCACGCGTGAGCGGGGTCGATCAGAGTCAGTCCGCTGCGGAGGGCCTGGTCGAGCCAGGCGCGCACCTGCCCCGGACCGTGTCCGTACCAAATGTTCGGGTGCAGTACGACGGCCAGTCGATAGTCGTCGGCGGGCAGCTCGGCGGTGAGCCGCGGCAGAAGACCCGGCAGGATGTCCTGACCGCCGCCGCTGCCGAAGAAGCCCTCCGGATTCCACGTGGAGTTCAGTACGACGAGGCGCTGGCCCCGCCGCACGCCCAGTGCGCGCCGGAAGCGGTCGCGGTACGGGCGCGCGGCGAGCATCCGGTCGAAGCATGGATCGCCGGCGAGCACGGAGACGTCCACCGCTTCCGGGCAGACGCGACGCAATCGTTCCAGTTGCTCCGGGTGCGACAGTACGAGGCCGTCCAGGTACGGTGTGCCGTCCTCCAGAAGCCACTCCGGCGACAGTCCGAACGTCGGCTCGCGGCTCCCGGCTCCCGGCTCCCGGCTCCCGGCTCCCGGCTCCCGGCTCCCGGCTCCCGGCTTGGCCAGCGTCTTAGTATATCCAGCCCCATGTGAAATAACGGACAATTTGCCCTGGAGGAGGGGGAGTTGCCCACCGAAGCTTGCGGAAATCGCGAGATCCACGGGTGTTGAGAGAGCTTGTTCCCAGGGGAGCACGGGGAGGCCCAGACCGGCGAGAAGTTCACCGATCCCGTCCTGAAAGGCGGATGACCCGGTCGACGCGACGAGCAGCTGAACACGGAAGTCGCCGTGAAACAACGGCAGCACGTCGAGCAGGCGACCCGCGGAGGTGGCGTTGTGAACCACGAGCAGAACCCGACGTCGAGTTGTCCGGCTCGCCCAGCGTTCGGACCCGTGCCCGACCGGCACTCGTATCGGCAGGGGTTCAGCTGCCCGCACTTGCGCCCCTCCCGAGAGTGTGTGGCACCATCGCCGATCACCTTAGCCGTCTGGCGGTGGTGCATCTTGTCGAGGTCGTGGAGCAGAAGATGGGGTGGTGACGGGCAGCGGGTGGCACGCGGTGGTGACGGAGGCATGGAGCGGCGGGGCGGCAGCCGGCAATGAAGCCGCTGGTCCTCTGACATGAGCCGACCGCTCACCGGGTCAGCCCAATCCGTTTATCGGATTGGTAAAGAAGACCTGCCGCATCTGTCGCGAGGAACCTCGTGCCGCCAGGATCCCTCGTACTGATCGAATCTGCTCGAATCGATGTGCGGGAGGCCCCACTTGCGACGGACCCCAGGAAACAGACGGACCGCGGTGCTCGGCTCCGCGGGTGCGGTGGTCACGGCGACGCTGATAGCGGGTGCCATGGCGGCGCCCTCGGCGAGTGCCGATGCGGGTGCCCGCTCCGGGAAGGACCGGGAGGCGCGCGGAGTCGCGCTGGCCGCGCAGCGTGCCGCCAAGGCAGGCATCGACTGGCGGGACTGCCCCGCCGACTGGGGCCTGGAGAAGCCGATTCAGTGCGGCTGGGTCACCGTGCCGCTCGACTACGCGAAGCCCAACGGCAAGAAGATCAAGATCGCCGTCGACCGCATCGGCAACACGGGTACGAAGGAGGAGCGGCAGGGCGCGCTGGTCTACAACCCGGGTGGCCCCGGCGGTTCGGGCATGCGTTTCCCGACGCGGGTGACCAAGAAGAACCCGCTGTGGACCAAGACGTCCAAGGCGTACGATTTCGTGGGCTTCGACCCGCGCGGCGTCGGTCACTCCACGCCGATCTCGTGTGTCGACCCGCAGGAGTACGTGAAGGCGCCCAAGGCCGACCCGGTGCCGGACTCCGAGGCCGACAAGCGCGCGCAGCGCAAGCTCGCCGCCGAGTACGCGGACGGCTGTGCCGAGCGCAGCGGCTGGATGCTGCCGCACATGACCACGCCGAACACCGCCCGCGACCTCGACGTGGTCCGCGCCGCCCTCGGTGAGAAGAAGCTCAACTACCTGGGCGTGTCCTACGGAACGTACCTGGGCGCCGTCTACGGCACGCTCTTCCCGAGCCACGTCCGCCGCATGATCATCGACAGCGTGGTCAACCCCTCCCGCGAGAAGATCTGGTACCAGGCCAACCTCGACCAGGACGTCGCCTTCGAGGGCCGCTGGAACGACTGGACCGCGTGGGTCGCCAAGAACGACGCTGCCTTCCACATCGGTGACACCCAGGCCAAGGTGCAGCAGCAGTGGGAGAAGCTGCGCGCCACCGCCAAGAAGAACCCGATCGGCGGTGTCGTCGGCCCCGCCGAGCTGACCTCCTTCTTCCAGAACGCGCCCTACTACGACTCGTCGTGGGTGCCGGTCGCGGAGACCTGGAGCAAGTACCTCGCCGGTGACACCAAGGCGCTCGTGGACGAGGCGGGCCCCGACATGTCGGACACCGCGGGCAACATCGCCGACGAGAACGGCAACGCCGTGTACACCGCGGTGGAGTGCGCCGACGCCAAGTGGCCGACCAGCTGGCGCAAGTGGGACCGGGACAACACCCGCCTCCACAAGGACAATCCGTTCATGACCTGGGCGAACGCCTGGATGAACCTGCCGTGCGCCACCTGGCCGACCAAGCAGCAGACCCCGCTGGACGTCAAGACGGGCAAGAGCCTGCCGGCCGTCCTCATCGTGCAGTCGCAGCGTGACGCGGCCACCCCGTACGACGGCGCCGTCGAGCTGCACAAGCGCTTCAAGGGCTCCCGCCTGATCACGGAGAAGGACGCGGGCTCCCACGGGGTCACCGGCCTGACCAACCCGTGCGTCAACGACCGGGTCGACAGCTACCTGCTCGAAGGGAAGACGGACGCCGAGGACGTGACGTGCGCGCCGCACGCCACGCCCAAGCCGTAGTGTCCCGCTTCTGACGGGTTCCCATCTGACGGGTTCCTACTGGGAGATCGCCTCGGTCCGAGGCCGGGCGATCTCCCGGTAGTCCGCCGTCCGCAGCGCCAGCGAACGGTCAAGGCGCGCGGCGTTGAAGAAGATCTCCTCGTGCGCCAACAGCGCCGGATCCACCACGAGTTCGAGCTCGGGGTCGAAGGAGAACGGCAGAATGGTGCCGCTCACGCTGCCCGAGAGCCGCTCCGCCACCTCCTGCGTCGCGAACCCCGCGTACGAACCCCCGAGCAGCGCCTTGAGTGCGTTGAGGTCGACGCGCCGGTCACCCGGCACCACGGCGAGGATGTACCGCTTCGTCTTCTTGCCGATCTTCACCATCACCACGATGCACTTGGCGGCCTGCTCCAGGGTGTTGCCGCGGAGCGCGCTCACCGCCTCCGTGGCGCCCTCTGCCTCGTGCTCGATGACGCGGTACGTCGCGCCCCGCTCATCAAGGAGGCCCACCAGCTTCGTGTACTGGGCGTGCTGCTCGCTCACTTAGTTCTCCCGCCGCGCCAACCAGGCGTCTTCCGCCGAGTAGTTGAAGAAATCATAGTTCGCGGCCATCTTCGGGAACGCCTCGCGCCAGTCGCGCTCGCGGAGGTGATCGACGAGCCAACGGACCGTCTCCTCAAGGGATTCGGCGTACGTCGTCACGGGCCGGTACCCCAACTCCCGCTCCGCGGCCCCCATGTCGTACACCACGGGGTGTGCGGTGGACCACGGCGTGACGCCGACACCGGGCTCCGGCGGCTCGCCCTCCACCAGCACCGTCTCCGTCTCGACCCCCATCACCGCGTCCACGGCGGCCCCGATCCCGGCCACCGTCGGCGCCTCGGGATCGCCCGCGTTGAGCACCCGGGAGCCGGGCCTGGCCGCGGCGAGCCGCACGAGCTCGGCCAGCGTGCGCACGCCCACCGGGTGGAAGCGGCTGCGCCCGCCGTGGGCGAGCACCCGGGTGCGCCTGCCGTCGAGGTTGCGCCGCACGAAGTACAGCTCACGGGGCCCGCGGCAGTGCGGCCCGTGGATCGCCCCGGCCCGCAGCAGCGTCACCGGCAGCCGGTCGCCCAGCGCGAGAAGTCCCCGCTCCAGATCGATCTTCCGGGTGCCGTACGTCGCGTCGCCCGGCGCCACCGTGGGCTGGCTCTCCGGGATCGGCACCGGGTACCGGGGGAAGCCGTCGGGATCGTCCTGGGTGTCGAAGCTGCGTCCCTGCGCGTCCGCGTAGACGGCACCGCTGGAGAGCACCACGGCCGACCCGATGCGATCGGCGAGCGAGGCGTACTGCCGGGCGTGCGCCGCGGTGAACGCCACCATGTCGACCACGAGGTCCACGCCGTCGCCGAGCACCCGGGCGAACTCCGCGTCGTCCTCCCGGTCGAGCGCGACCTCTCGTACGTCACCGGACCATCGCTCGTCGCGCCCGCCACTCCGCGACGCCGCCGTCACCGACCAGCCGTCCTCGGCGAGGGCCCGCACGGTCACGCGCCCGGTCTGTCCCGTCGCACCGATCACCACTGCTTTCTTCATGACCGGACCGTACGCCGGGGCGCCGCGCCACCGAAGGGCGATCTGCTCTCGGCAGAGGCGGGACGGGGCGGGGCGGTGGGGCGGGGCTGGGCGGCTCAGCTCAGCGGCATCCGCGGGAACTTGCGGGGCTCCTTGGCGCCCGCCGCCGCGCGCTCGGCCTCCTCCGCCTTCACGACGGCCGCGTACTTGTCGACGTACTCCTGACCGGAGAGCCCGAGGATCGCGTACATGATCTCGTCGGTGACGGCCCGCAGGACCGCCTTCTCGTTGTCCATGCCGACGTAGCGCGAGAAGTCGAGCGGCTCGCCGAAGCGGATCGTGACACGGCGGAAGTTGGGCACCTTCTGGCCGGGCGGCTGTGCCTCGAACGTGCCGATCATCGCGCAGGGGACCACCGGCACCTGGGCCTTGAGCGCCATCGCTGCGACGCCGACCTTGCCCTTGTAGAGCCGGCCGTCGTGCGAGCGGGTGCCCTCGGGATAGATGCCGAGCAGCTCGCCCTTGCGCAGCACGCCGAGCCCCTCACGGATCGCCGCCTGGCCCGCTTCCTTGCCGGAGCGGTCCACGGGGATCTGCCCGATGCTGTGGAAGAACGCGGCCGTCAGACGGCCCTTGATGCCGGGGCCGGTGAAGTACTCGGCCTTCGCGAGGAAGGTGATGCGGCGCTTGATGATGGCGGGCATCAGGAAGTGGTCGGAGAAGGACAGGTGGTTGCCCGCGACGATCGCCGCGCCGTTCTCCGGAACATGCTCCAGACCTTCGATCCTGGGCCGGAACATCAGCCGGAGGAGCGGGCCGAGGATCACGTACTTGAGCAGTAGATAGAACATGGCGGCTGCCTTCCCCCTGGTCCCGGTGCCGACGCAGAGTAGCCAATCGAAGGCGCGTACGCGAGAGCCCGTTCGGGTCCTTGCGCGCGGCCGGGCGGGGGACCCACCGGCGCGGCAGTCCGGCGTCGTGATCGGGGGGAGGGTGCGCTGGGCTGTCCCCGGCGTCCACGACGCCACCGAACGTCACCGCCCCCGGAGGATTCGCATGCGCCCGCTCACCGTCGCTGCCGCCGCCCTGATCACGCTCGGCGCGGCCGCCCCCGCCCATGCGGCGGACGGGATCCCCGCCCCGCAGCGCGGGCTGTTCCTGACCGTCTCGGGTTCGGAGAACACCTGGATCCGCGGCGTACTGCTGCGCTGTACGCCCGAGCCCACGGGCCATCACCCGCAGGCGGAGCTTGCCTGTGCGGCGATCGCCGAGGCCGGGGGCGATCTCGACGCGCTGCCCGACGATCCGCACGCGTGCACCAAGGAGTTCGACCCCGTGACCGTGAGCGCGACGGGCACCTTCCGGGGCCGGATGATCGGCTGGCACAAGACGTATCCGAACGCCTGCACCATGGACGCCGACACCGGGTACGTCTTCCGGTTCTGACGGCTCCGGCCGCCCTGATCACGCTCCGGCCCCGTGGGGTCTCATGTGGTGCTGCGGGACAGCACCATCGCGAGCGTGATCAGGCCGAGCACGACCCAGCCGAACCAGAGCCAGCCGTTGCTTCCGAGCGCCGCCGTATAGGCCGTCACCATGACGAGGCCTCCGATGGTGAACGCACCCATCGTCTTCGTGGAATCGGGCATCGCTGAGCCTCCTCCCGGCAGCCTGGTGCGCCGGGGCGCGGCGGCTGCGGTCCGGGGACCATCGTCTCCCGTACCGCCCGGTTGCCGCTAGCGTCCGCGTGACGCCAGTGAGGCCAGATAGGCGTTGTACGCCTCCAGCTCCTGGTCTCCGTCGCGGTCCGCGGCGCGGTCCTTGCGCCGGGCCTCGCGGTCCTCGGACTTGCGCCACTGGAAGAGCAGCGCCACCAGGACCACCACGGACGGGATCTCACTGAAGGCCCAGGCGATGCCGCCCGCCGCCTCCTGGTCGGAGAGCGGATCGATGCCCAGCGAGGCGGGCGGGTGCATATAGGTGCCGATCATCGGCTGGGTCGCCATCATCAGCGCGATGCCGAAGAACGCGTGGAACGGCATGCCCGCGAACAGCTCCAGCATCCGGAAGATGTGCCCGGGCCGGTGCGGCCCCGGGTCGACGCCCATGATCGGCCAGAAGAAGACGAGGCCGACGGCGAGGAAGTGCACCATCATCCCGATGTGGCCCGCCTTGGACTCCATCAGGGTGTCGAAGAGCGGCGTGAAGTAGAGCGCGTACAGGCTCGCGATGAACAGCGGGATCGTGAACGCGGGGTGCGTGATGATCTTGACGTAGCGGCTCTGCAGCAGCCAGAGCAGCCACTCGCGCGGGCCCTTGCGGCCGCGCCCCGCCACCGGCAGCGCCCGCAGCGCCAGCGTGATCGGCGCGCCGAGCAGCAGCAGGATCGGCGACAGCATGCTGATGATCATGTGCTGCACCATGTGCACGCTGAACATGACCATGCCGTAGTCGTTCAGCTTGGTGCACATCACCAAGAGGACGGTGAGGATGCCGATCACGAAGGAGACCGTGCGGCCCACCGGCCATTTGTCACCGCGCCGCACAAGCCGTGCGACGCCCCACCCGTACAGGGCGAGGGCCACCAGGCAGCCGATGAGGAAGAAGGGGTCGGCCGAGAGTTCAAGGCCTCGCCCCAGCGTGAACGGCGGCAGATCCATGTTCATGCCGTGCCCGCTGTGATCCATCCAGTGGCTCCTGATTCGTGCGAATTGTGCGACGTGTTCAGGCACCAGACTAGAACTGCCCCCGGCCGCTGGTGCGACCGGGGGCGGATAGTTCAACAGGTGATGACTTGGCCGGTGTGCGGGACGACCCGGCCGACGTGCGGGCGGAGTTAGAGCACGCACTCCGCTTCGGCGTACCGCTCGTCCGGCACGGTCTTCAGCGTCTCGACGGCCTCCGCGAGCGGCACCATCGTGATGTCCGTGCCGCGCAGCGCCGTCATCTTGCCGAACTCGCCGCGGTGCACGGCCTCCACGGCGTGCCAGCCGAAACGGGTCGCGAGCACACGGTCGTACGCGGTGGGGGTGCCGCCGCGCTGGACGTGCCCGAGGATCACCGGACGCGCCTCCTTGCCGAGGCGCTGCTCCAGTTCGAGGGAGAGCTGCCGGGCGATGCCGGCGAACCGCTCGTGGCCGTAGACGTCCTTGCCGCCCTCGTCGAACTCCATCGACCCCGCACGGGGCTTGGCGCCCTCGGCGGCCACGACGATCGCGAACTTCTTGCCCGCGGAGAAGCGTTCGCCGACCTTCTGCGCCAGCTCCTCGATGTCGAAGGGGCGCTCCGGCACGACGATCGCGTGCGCACCCGCGGCCATGCCGGAGTGCAGGGCGATCCAGCCCGTGTGCCGCCCCATGACCTCGACGATGAGGACGCGCTGATGCGACTCGGCGGTGGTCTTGAGCCGATCGAGTGCCTCGGTCGCGACGCCGACGGCCGTGTCGAAGCCGAAGGTGACGTCGGTGACCGCGATGTCGTTGTCGATGGTCTTCGGTACGCCGACGATGGGCAGGCCCCCGTCGGAGAGGAGCCGCGCGGCCTTCAGCGTGCCCTCGCCGCCGATCGGGATGACCGCGTCGAGGCCGAGGTCGACGAGGTGCCCCTTGGCGCGCTCGACGCCGTCACGCAGATGCGCGGGCTGGACGCGCGACGAGCCGAGAATCGTTCCGCCGCGGGCGAGGATGCCGCCCACCGCGTCCAGGTCGAGCTTGCGGTAGTCGCACTCGAGGAGGCCCTTCCAGCCGTCGTGGAAGCCGATGACCTCGTCGCCGTGGTCCACCACCGCGCGGTGCACGACGGAGCGGATGACGGCGTTCAGTCCGGGGCAGTCGCCTCCGGAGGTCAGGACACCAATGCGCATAGCCCGGAATACCTTTGCAACGTGGGCCGAGGTCCGGACCACGTCGTCCGGCTGGAATCCCCGCCACCCTATAGGCGTGAGGGGGCCGGGCCCTACCGGGCGTCCGCCTGCTGGACGCCCCCGCTCACATGTGCGGCAGGGGCGTCAAGCGGGCTTGGTGAACCGCCTTCGTGCGGGCCCTGAGCCGGGCCCGCACATGGGTCAGGCGGGCTGCTGTGCGGCGTTGATGCGCTCGTTGCGCAGCGCCTCGTACCACCGGTCGTCCGTCGGCGGCAGCGCGTTCACATCGAGGGCCAGCTTCAGGAGCAGGTCCGCGATGAGGGGGTTGCGGGCGAGGACGGGGCCGTGCATGTACGTGCCGAACACCGTGCCGTTGTAGGCGCCTTCGGTGCCGTCGCCCGTGCCGTTGCCCCGGCCGAGCCTGACCTGGGCGAGGGGGCGGGCGTTCGGGCCGACGTGCGTGACGCCCTGGTGGTTCTCGAAGCCGGTCAGCGGCGGCAGGCCGAGCTGCGGGTCGATGTCGCCGAGGACGTCGCCGACGCACCGCTCGCCCTCGCCGCGCGTGGACACCACATCGAGCAGGCCGAGGCCCGGCTCGCGCTGGCCGAGGTCGTTGATGAACTCGTTGCCGATGATCTGGTAGCCGGCGCAGACCGAGAAGACGATCGCGCCGTTGCCCACGGCGCGCTGCAGGCCGCCGTCGCGGCGCAGCCGCTCGGCCGCGAGGCGCTGCGGCCGGTCCTCGCCGCCACCGATCAGATAGATGTCGCCGGAGGTGGGCACCGGCTGGTCGCTGCGTACGTCGTAGCGCTCGACCTGGAGGCCGCGCTGGCGGGCGCGGCGCTCCACGACCAGGGCATTGCCCTGGTCCCCGTACGTGCTCAGGAGGTCGGGGTAGACCCAGACCAGACGCAGGCTGTTGTCGCTCATGCTCATTGTCCTTACCCGGGGTCAGTTGCCGACGCGGCGGCGCAGGTCCTGGAACGCGGTGTAGTTCGCGATGGTCTCGATGCGTCCCGGCGGGGCGAGCTGCACCGCCTCGTCGACGGACTCGCAGACCCGGAAGTCCAGACCCGCGACCTCGAGGCGCACGGCGAGGTCCAGCTTGCGGTCGCCGAGGACGAAGATCGGGTGGCCCGCGAGGCGGGTGTAGTCGACGTCCCACAGCCAGGAGGTGTCCGTGCCGTCCGCGCCGCGGGCGTTCACCGACAGGATCACCGGGGTCGGCGGCGGGTCGATCAGCGAGAACGTCTCGAGCCAGCCCGCGGGGTTCTTCGCGAGCAGCAGACGCAGGTCGCGGCCCTGGAACTGCACGACGTCATAGCGTCCCGCGACGGCCTGCACCTGGTACATGCGCTCCAGGGCGACCTGCGGCGGCACCCCGAAGACGGCGGCGACGGCCGCCGACGAGGTGGCGTTGGCCTTGTTCGCCCGGCCCGGCAGCTGCAGGTGGATCGGCCACGCGGAGCCGTGCGGGTCGAGGACGTGGTCGCCGGAGAGCACCCAGCTGGGCGCGGGGCGGCGGAAGCCGCACTCGCCGCAGAACCAGTCGTCCCCGGGGCGCTGCATGACGCCGCCGCAGGACGGGCACGACCAGGCGTCGTCCTTCCACTCCTGGCCCGCGGCCACCCACACCACGTTCGGCGAGGAGGAGGCCGCCCAGACGACCAGCGGGTCGTCGGCGTTGGCGATGACGACGGCCTTGGACCCGGCAAGGCCCTCGCGCCACTTCTCGGCGAGCATGCGGGTCTCCGCGGCGCGGTCCAGCTGGTCGCGGGAGAGGTTGAGCAGCGCGATCGCCTTCGGGTCGACGTCACGGGCGACGCCCGCGAGGTACTTCTCGTCGACCTCGATCACGCCGTACTTGGCGTCGGAGCCGCCGGCGAGCGCCGAGGTGATTCCGGCGGGCATGTTCGCACCGAGCGCGTTCGAGACGACCGGGCCGCTGGCCCGCAGCGCCTCGGCGATCAGTCGCGTGGTGGTCGTCTTGCCGTTGGTGGCCGACACGAGGACGACGTCCAGGTGCGTGGCGAGCCGCCCGAGCAGCTCGGGGTCGAGCTTGAGCGCGACCTTGCCGCCGATCACCGATCCGCTGCCGCGGCCCGCCGCGCGTGACACCGCCGCGGCCGCCTTGCCCGCCGTCACGGCCAGCTTGGCCCGCGGCGACAGCGGGTCCGTGTTGCCTGACATCTGTCGAGATCCTCCTTGCGTACGGCGCCGCGCCTGCCCCCGGCATCGTTTTTTTGGCTCAGCTCTTGGCTCAGCCTATCGAGATCCACTGACAAGCCCGAATTGCGGCACCACCCCGACACCGGGGCTGTTCAAGGACCGTACCCTTGCCGCCATGCGACACGGCTCGATCCCGGGCGCCTCGGGGCGCGTACGACCTCTGACCCTGCTCGGTGACCCCGTGCTGCACGCCCCCTGTGAGGAGGTCACCGAATTCGGCCCCGGACTGGCGCGGCTCGTCGAGGACATGTTCGCGACGATGTACGCCGCCCAGGGAGTGGGCCTGGCCGCGAACCAGATCGGCGTCGCGCAGCGGGTGTTCGTGTACGACTGCCCGGACGACGAGGACGTCCGGCATCTCGGGCACGTGGTGAACCCGCGCCTGGTCGAGGCGGACGGCGTGACGGTGCGCGGCCCCGAGGGCTGTCTCTCGCTGCCGGGCCTCGAAGCGGGTACCCCGCGCTTCGACCACGCCGTGGTCGAGGGCGTGGATCTGCGCGGGGAGCCCGTGCAGATCCACGGGACGGGCTGGTTCGCGCGCTGTCTCCAGCACGAGTGCGACCACCTGGAGGGCGGCGTCTACACCGACCGCGTCACCGGCTGGCGGCGCCGCAGGGTGCTGCGGGCCGCCGCCAAGGCGTCCTGGAACGTCTGAGGACCGGCACCCGGACGTCGGGGGCGGCTCAGAAGCCCGGGCCGCCGACGCGGTTGCCCGCGGCGGCGAGGCGCCCCCACAGCAGATCCGCGAGGCTGCTGACCAACTGCACGCGCGGGCACGGCCGTTCGCCGAGCCACCAGTCGCCCGCCGCGTGCATCATGCCGACGATGCCGTGCCCCCAGACCCGGGCGAGCTCCGCGCTCTGCGGGCCGAGGTCGACGCGCTCCTCGATGACCTCGGCGAGCTCCTCGCCGAGGCGGCGGAGCAGGGGAGCGGAGTGCAGGCCGACGTCGAAGCCCTGCTCGCCGGGGGTCGGGGCCTCCGACGGATGCATCAGGAACCGGTAGACCTGCGGACGGGCCTCGATCGCCGCGAGGTAGGTGTCGAGCGTCGCCTCGACCCGCTCCCTGCGCTCCGCGGGGGCGTCCAGCGCGGCGCGCAGGGCCTCCAGGAGCGCGTCCGTGTGCCGCTTGGCGAGCGCGGCGTAGAGTCCGCCCTTGTCGCCGAAGTGGCGGTAGAGGATCGGCTTGGTGATGCCCGCCTCCGCGGCGATGGCGTTCATCGAGGCGCCGGGTCCGTCGCGGAGCACCACCCGGTCCGCGGCTTCGAGCAACTCCCGTCGCCGGTGCTCGGCGGACCGCTGCTGATCGGTCCGCTGCGTGGTCTCCATGGCTTCTCCCCGCCCGTGCTGATTCGGTGACGCACGCGCAACGTAACACCCGGCGACCTGTGCCCATCGAACGGGCTGCCGGGAGTTGACATGGACTACTGGCCAGTAACAGACTTCTGTTACCGCAAGTAACGCCGCAGTTGATCGCTGGTCCTGGAGGGGTCATGGCCGAGTTCACCATGGAGCTCAACGACGAACAGAAGGAGGTCCGGGACTGGCTCCACGGTTTCGCCGCCGATGTGATCCGCCCCGCGGCCGCCGAGTGGGACGAGCGCGAAGAGACCCCTTGGCCGATCATCCAGGAAGCGGCCAAGCTCGGGATCTACTCCCTGGACTTCTACGCCCAGCAGTTCTTCGACCCCTCCGGGCTCGGCATCCCGATGGCGACCGAGGAGATCTTCTGGGGCGACGCGGGCATCGGCCTGTCGATCATGGGCACCGGCCTGGCCGCCGTGGGCGTTCTCGCCAACGGCACCGAGGAGCAGATCGGCACCTGGATCCCGCAGATGTACGGCGACGTGAACGACGTCAAGGTCGCCGCCTTCTGCTCCTCCGAGCCGGACGCGGGCTCCGACGTGGCGGCGATGCGCACCCGCGCCGTCTACGACGAGGCCAAGGACGAGTGGGTCCTCAACGGCACCAAGACCTGGGCGACCAACGGCGGCATAGCCAACGTCCACGTCGTCGTCGCGGTGGTCGACCCGGAGCTCGGCTCCAAGGGGCACGCCTCGTTCATCGTGCCGCCGGGCACGCCCGGCCTCGCGCAGGGCCAGAAGTTCAAGAAGCACGGCATCCGCGCCTCGCACACCGCCGAGGTCGTCCTGGAGGACGTGCGGGTGCCGGGCCACTGTCTGCTCGGCGGCAAGGACAAGCTCGACGAGCGCCTCGCCCGCGCCCGCGAGCGCGCCAAGTCCGGCGGCGAGCGCGTGAAGAACGCCGCGATGGCCACCTTCGAGGCGTCCCGCCCGGCCGTCGGCGCGATGGCCGTGGGCACCGCCCGCGCGGCGTACGAGGAGGCCCTGGAGTACGCCAAGACGCGTACACAGTTCGGTCGCCCGATCATCGACAATCAGGGCATCGCCTTCCAGCTCGCCGACATGCGTACGCAGATCGACGCGGCGCGTCTCCTGGTGTGGCGTGCGTCGTGGATGGCGACCACCGGCAAGAAGTTCGAGTCGGCCGAGGGCTCCATGTCGAAGCTGTACGCGAGCGAGGTCGCCAAGAAGGTCACGGCGCAGGCCGTGCAGATCCTCGGCGGCAACGGCTTCACCCGCGAGTACCCGGTCGAGCGCATGCACCGCGACGCCGCGATCTACACGATTTTCGAGGGCACGAGCGAGATCCAGCGCCTCGTGATCGCGCGCACGCTGTCGGGGATGCCGATCCGCTAGCGCGCGTGTTGCACGTGAAACATCCGCCTCTGTCGCTTTTGCGGCAGGGGCGGCTTTCTGTTCTGGCTCGGATCGTTTTGCCCGCGTGGAAGCGCGGATATCGACAGGCAAGTTTGCAAGTTTACCTGTCGATCTCGTACGGTGAAGAACATGAGCGCACTCTCTGGTGACCCCACCCCCGAGCAGGTCGCCGCCGATCTGACGGGTGTCGTACGGCGGCTCGTGCGGCGCCTGCGCGGCGCGGCGCCGGTGACCGGACTCAGCCCCTCGCAGCGTTCCGTGCTCGCCCGGCTCGACGGCGAGGGCCCCGCCACCACCGCGGGTCTCGCCCGCGCGGAGCTCGTGCGGCCCCAGTCGATGCGGATGACCGTGGGCGCCCTCGTGGACATGGGGCTCGTCGAGCGCGCGCCCGACCCCGACGACGGGCGGCAGTCCGTCGTCTCCGTGACCGATCAGGGGCGTCGCACGCTCGCCGAGCTGCGGGCCGCCAAGCACGACTGGCTCTCGGCGGCGCTCGCTGCGGAGTTCGACCCGGCGGAGCGCCGCCAACTGGCCGATGCCGTCGTGCTGTTGGAGCGGCTGGTGCGGAAGTGAACCCGTACAAGAAGCGCAAGAAGCAACAGCAGAAGCGCAAGAAGCACAAGTCGCGCAGGAATTACGAGAAAGACGACTTCCATGGCTGCCACCGTCCTTGACCCCACCACCGCCCTCGTCCTCGTCGACCTCCAGAAGGGCATCACCGGGCTGCCCACGGTCCACCCGGCGCACGAGGTCGTCGAGCGGGCCGCCCGGCTCGCGGACGCCTTCCGTGCGCGCGGTCTGCCCGTGGTCCTCGTGCGGGTCACCGGGGGCGCTCCCGGACGTACGGAAGGGCCCGCGCGCAGCGGGGAGTTGCCCGCCGACTGGGCGGAGCTCGTGCCCGAACTCGGCCGTGCGGACAGCGACATCGTCGTCACCAAGCAGCAGTGGGGCGCCTTCTACGGCACCGACCTCGATCTGCAGCTGCGCCGCAGGGGCGTCAGCCAGGTCGTGGTCGCCGGGATCGCGACGAGCCTCGGCGTGGAGTCGACGGCCCGTGCGGCGCACGAGCACGGCTATCACGTCACCGTGGCCGTCGACGCCGTGACCGACATCGACGCCGACGCCCACCGCAACAGCGTGGAGAAGATCTTCCCGAGGCTCGGCGAGACCGACACGGCGGAGGCCATCGCCGAGCTCCTCGGCTGAGCGGCCCCCGCAGGGGCGGCGGTCAGGGCTGGTACACGTACGGCGTGGTCGTGCACAGCGTGGTGAAGCCGAGCCGGTCCAGGATGGGGCGGCTGTCGTCCGAGGCGTCGACCTGCAGATAGCGGTAGCCGCGCTCGACGGCGATGCGGGCGCGGTAGGCGACCAGGGCGCGGTAGATGCCCTTGCCGCGCCACTCGGGGGCGGTGCCGCCGCCCCAGAGACCGGCGAACTCGGTCCCGGGGCAGAACTCGATGCGGGCGCCGCACACCGGCCGGTCACCGGCCATGGCGACGACCGCGACGATGTCGTCGGGCGCCTCCGCCAGCTGGGCGAGCACCCGCCTGCCGATCTGCTCGGCGAGGGCCGCGTCACCCTCGCCGAACGCCGCGAGATGCGCCTCGGACATGAGCCGCACCCCTTCCGCGTCCGTGACCGGCAGCAGGCGAAGGCCCTCGGCCAGTTCCGGCCCCGCGGGCAGGGCGGCGGCCTCGGCGACCATCACGGTCTCCGTCGGGTCGGCCCGGAAGCCCGCGGCGAGCAGCCGGTCGGCGAGGTCGGCGGGGCGGTCGTGGGAGTGCAGCTTCCACTCGAACTCCCGCCCCGCGGCGGTGTAGTCACGCACCTGGTCCGCGATCACGGCATCGGCGGTCGCCGCGTCGACGTCCGCCCACAGGACACCGTTCCAGTCGTGTTCCGAGCCGACCTGGCGCACCACGCCACCGAGCCGCTCGATCCGTGCGGTCGGGCTGTCGCTGTGCGCGTCGCGCCGCAGCTGCCGGTCGTACGCGACCCGTGCCTTCTCATGATCCATGCGGTCACTTCAACAGCTCGGACAACGGGACAGCAACTGGATTACGGGCGCCCCCGGCCCTTCTGGGACCCCGTCGTGGTGCCGGTGCCCTTGCGCACGTCCCACGCGGATTCGCGGAGCGCCGAACGCCCCGCGACGTGCCGGTCCGTGGCGACGGCACGCGTCACCGCGGCACTCCCGTACGTCATGTCGTTCCTCCTTCCCGTTCTCGTTTCCCTCGCCCACGGCCGACGCGTCCGTTCAGTGGCCCAGACCCGCCCCGCCCGTGACGGGAAGCACGGCGCCGTTGATGTAGGCCGCGTCCTCGGAGGCCAGGAAGTGCACCGCCGCCGCAATCTCGTGGGGCGCGGCCATCCGGCGGGCGGGGATCTGGTCGACCATGGACCGCCGCTGCCCGGGGGTGAGTTGCTGCGCCATCTCGGTGTCGGTCAGGCCGGGGGAGACCACGTTGAACGTGATGTTCCTGCTGGCCAGTTCGTGCGTCATGGAGCGGGCGAAGCCGATCAGGCCCGCCTTGGACGCCGCGTAGTTGGCCTGGCCCGCCTCGCCGCGCAGGGCGACGGCGGAGGAGATGAAGATGACGCGGCCGTTGCGGGCGCGCAGCATCGCGCGCGATGCGCGCTTGGTGACCCGGAAGGCGCCGGTGAGGTTCGTGTCCAGGACGGCCGCGAAGTCCTCCTCGGAGAGCCGCATCAGGAGCTGGTCCCGGGTGATTCCCGCGTTGGCGATGAGGACTTCGACGGGGCCGTGCTTCTCCTCGACCAGGGCGAAGGCGGCATCGACGTCCTCGCTCCTCGTGATGTCGCAGCGCACCCCGAAGTGGTCGGTCGGCGCGTCACCGGAACGGTAGGTGACGGCGACACGGTCCCCGTCCGCGGCGAACCGGTCGGCTATGGCCCGGCCGATGCCCCGGTTCCCGCCGGTCACCAGGATGGATCGACTCATGTGTCTTCTTCCTCGCGGCCGGTTCCGGTGCCCTCCTGCAGTCCCCTGTTCCGCAGGAAGGCCCGAACGCCGCGCTGTCGATGGGCGGTTGAATGGCATGGACACACGAATCAGTGCCGGAAGGTAGGCTCACCGGCACACAGAGTGTGGTTGCGGCCTCGATCATGGTGGATGGTCCCGCCGTGATCTAGGGGAAGGTTCTGGCACGTAATTCCGGTCGCCCGTGCGGCGACGCCCTCGCCTGGCCCCGGTCGCAGCAGCCGTCCGCGGGGGAGGTGCGGTGCAACCCCGAGCACTGCGACAGATGCTGAAGACACGACGCGCGCAGATGGACCGGGACATGGTCCGCCGCAGACATCCGGAGGCGGGGCTCGAGCCCCGTCCGTCACGGCGGCCCGGCAGACCCGTGCAGGGCCTGTCGCAGGAGGACTTGGACCGGCTGCTGTACTGCGCGCGCGGTGACTACGGCCGGTTCGAACGGGGCGCGCGCACGTTCAGGGACGAATTCCTGTACGCCGTCGGACAGATCCTGCTCCTCAGCGAGGAGGAGTTCACGGTCATGTGGGCGTTCGCGCGGGGCGGCCAGCCGCCGCACCCGCTGCATCCGCAGATCGGGCTGAGCAATCCCGAGGGATGGCAGCGTCTCCTCGACGGGCAGCGGGAGATCACCTATGTGACGGACTTCGCGTGGAACGTCTGGATGTACAACGAGCCGTTCCAGCGCATGTTCCAGGGCGGCAAAGCGCCGAAGAACACCCTGGAGTGGATGCTCCTGACCGACGAGGCGCGGCAGACGCTGATCGACTGGGACAAGGTCTGGGCGCCGAGCGTCATCGCGCAGATGGAGGGGGCGGTCGCCCGCCATCCCGAACATGCGACGCTGTCCCGCATACGACGGGCGGTCCTCGCGGACGAGAGGACAGGACCGATCCTCCGGGGCCTGTCCCAAGGGGCGCTCCATCCGGACGGCGCCCGGCGGCGGTTGCTGCACCCGGAGCACGGGCCGGGCGACGTGACCATGCTGGCGGCGATGCCGTACAGCACGCCGCAGGGCCGCTGCATCACGGTGATCTACGACGCCGACGAGGCGACCGGGCGGACCGCGAACTGAGGCACACCGCGCGGTGGTTCGGCAAGCCATGTGGTGATGTTCACAGAGTGTGACCGGCGGCCAGTGATCACAATGCCGCTATGCGTATACCCACTGAACTGACCAAGACCGCGGAAGGCCTCCACGTGTGGCTGCCGGAGGGCGCCGGACTGTGGGGGCTCGCCAACTGCGCCCTCATCACGTCCGAGGACGAGGCGCTGCTCGTCGACACCCCCTACACCACCGCTCTGACGGCGGCGCTCGCGGAGGCGGCGGGTGACGTGATGGCGCCGGGGACCGCCATCACCCGTGTCGTCAACACCCATCCCAATGGAGACCACACCTTTGGGAACGCGTACTTCACCGGCGCCGAGATCATCAGCACCGACATGAACCTCGAGCGGCTGTGCAGTGAGCCCACACCGCAGCAGACCCAATCGCTCGTCCGCGACAGCGCCTGCGACGAGCCCCTCGGGTGGTACGCGCGCAAGCACTTCGGAGACTACGACTACACGGGTCTCGACGTGGTCCCGCCGACCACGACGTTCAGTGGGGAGCACACTCTGCGGGTCGGCTCGACCGAGGTCCGCCTCATCGAGGCGGGCCCGGCGCACACCGCGGGCGATCTCCTGGTCCATCTCCCGGAACAGGGCGTCGTCCTCGCGGGGGACGTCCTGTTCATCGACGACCACCCGGTGCACTGGCAGGGACCTCTGTCCGGAGTGATCGCCGCCTGCGAGCGCCTCCTCGCCCTGCGCCCCGAGGTCGTCGTCCCGGGCCACGGTCCCGTCGTGGGGCCGG
Source organism: Streptomyces sp. NPDC059002 (assembly GCF_042740435.1). NCBI lineage: Bacteria > Bacillati > Actinomycetota > Actinomycetes > Kitasatosporales > Streptomycetaceae > Streptomyces > Streptomyces sp. NPDC059002. Next base: position 116,765 of record NZ_JBHYJI010000005.1, read on the forward strand.
CGGAGGTGCGGGCGTATGTCGGGTATCTCCGGGAGCTGGAGGGGCTGATCCACGAGGGGTACGCCCGGGGGGTGGACGCCTATGCGGTGGCCTCGGAGATCCTGGCGGGGGGCTTCCATCCCCAACTCGGGCTCGCCGAGCGCATCGTGATCCTGACCGCTGTCGAATACCGTCACCTCGGCGGCGGCGGGGTGACGGTGCCCAACACCATCGGACTGCTCGCGGGCGCGGCGCGCTGGGCCTTCGAGCAGGCGCAGCCTACGCGTGCCAGCGGCACCGCAGGGCGGCCGTCGTGAAACCGGGGCCGTAGGCCACCGCCGCACCCAGCGCCTCGTTCTCCGGCGGTTCGCCATGTGTGCGTTCGAGGACGCGGAAGACGCTGACGCCGCCGAGGTTCCCCTCGTCGGAGAGGGTGGCGGTGGAGTGGCGGGCGGCGTGGTCGTCGAGGCCGAGGGCGGTCGCCGTGTCCTTGATGATGCGCGGGCTGCCGGGGTGGATGACCGCGAAGTCGCTGCGCCGTGGCCCGAACCAGTCCACGACGGCCGGCAGCACGTCGTCGGCGGCGTTGAGGGCCTTCTTGGTGGAGTCGAAGTGGAAACCGTCCGCGGAGATGCGTCCGTGGTAGCGATCGAGGCTGTTCGGCAGCACGTACTCGAAGGTGTCCTCGATCGCGATCCCCGGCTCCAGGGGAGTGCTGGTGACGACCGTGGCGGCGGCGGAGTCACCGAACAACGCCTTGTAGATCATGGATTCGATGCTGGTGTCACGGTGGCTGTAGACACTGGAGATGACCTCGGCGGCCACCACGAGCACCTTGCTGCCCGGCCGCGCGGCCACGAGGTCGGCGGCGCGGATCAACGCCTGGACACCACCGGCGCAGGCCAGCGTGGTGAGGGCGATATGTCGTGCGGTGGGCCGCAGGTTGAGCCGGTCCATGAGTCTGACGTCGAGGTTCGGTACCGCCCACCCCGTGCAGTGCGCCGTGACGATCGCGTCGATGTCCTCGCCCGCCAGCCCCGCGGCGTCGAGTGCCCCGGTCGCGGCGCGCTCGGCCATGGAGAGCGCATCCTCGAAGGCGCCGGTGGCACGCTCCTCGATGCCCGCGGAGCCCGCCACCGTCGGAGAGTCGACGGGGCGGGTGAAGTGCCGCGTGGTGACGCCGCAGTTGCCCACCACCCGCAGTATCGCGCCGAGACGCGGGTGATCGGGGTGGTGAGCACGGATGTCGTCGGCTATCTCACCGGTGGTGACTTTGTGGTCACCGAAGACGGTCAGAGGTCTGGAGACATAGGCAGGCACGGAGTTGCTCCCACGGGCTCGGTTGGATGTGGGGGATGCGGCACAACGTACTTCACCGCGCCGAGCCCGTCGCCCCTGGTGCATCAGGGTGCGTGAGGGTGCATGACATTTTGTGTACGGGTCAAAGGGCCCGCAGCATGGGGGAACGTGGATGCGCGCGCTTCTCGCCGGGATGGAACACCAGAATGATCAGCCGGGCCCCGGGGGCCGTCAAGGGCTGTGCCGCGCACATGGTGACCCAGCCGGGTCCGAACTCGGCGTGCAGCAGGGGACGCTCGTCACCGTCCGGGTGGGGGAAGGAGTCTCCGGCCTCATAGAGCCGGGCGGCTTCGGTGTCCTCGAGGACTTCCTTCTCGATCTGCCGCAGGACCTCGTCCTCGGGCCGGGCCGCGAGCGCGGCCCGCAGTTGCGGCAGGACCAGGGGAGCCCAGGCGGTGTACCAGTTCGTCAGGACCTCACGGCCGTCGAGCAGCATCCACCGCATGGTGTTGGCGGGGACGGCCCTGCCGGGGAACAGGGCGGCGAAGGGCTCGTTGTGGGCGAGGAGGTCCCACGAGGCGTCGGACACATAGGCGATGTGCCGGATGCCCTCCACGGCCTCCTGCCATACGCCGGGTATCTCCTTGCCCGACGTCGGGTGCAGCGGACCCGGCGGATCCTGCAGCAGTGCGTATCTGCACAGGGACACCCATTCCTGCTCATTGAGCCCGAAGAGCCGCGCGACGTCGCGGAGCAATGAGGTCGGCGGATTGGGGTAATTGCCCGATTCCAGGCGGTGGTACGTGCCGAGTGTCCGGTGCAGCAGCTGGTCGACCTGGTGCTGCGAAAGCCCGGGAGCCCGCCGTCCCTGCCCGGTGGGGCGGGCGAATCCGTGTGATTCGGGGGCTATGAGGGCGCGTCGTTCGCGGAGCAGAGCGCGGAGCGCCGTCTTGTTCATGGTGGGTAATCCCTCTTGATGCACGCCGAGTTGGAGCGTGATCAGTCTAAATATTCACATGGGCTTTGGTAGTAAACATTGCCCGAAGAAAACGATCAGTCCCTACGGCATCATGGAGTGCGCGAGCTCGTCGACCTGCAGCTTTGATCGTCGACGGGCGCGCGGGCACAACTGTGGGGCATCTTGTCCGGGGAGCGCGAAAATGGCTGAAATTCCCCGGCATTGGGTACCCCCTAGGCCCACTGGGCCGTTGCGGGAAGCGTGTGGGACGGTTGTTCGTATTCCGATCCGTGTGGTCGGAAACGGGACGGCACGGCATCGCACGGAGCTTCTTCCCGTTCCGGTTTCGTGGGTCCACCGGCTGCGGTCGGTGCCGTCACTCGCCATTACGTAGCGGCCACGGTACCGGCCGCCCGTGGTTGTCCCCGGGCGGATCACGCGGACGCGATCCGTTCCTCGGCCGCCGCCAGGATCTCCGTGACCCGCACTCCGAACCGGACGTCGCAGGCGTGCGGCGTGCCGGTCCGCGCGGACTCGACCAGTGCGTCGACCGCTGTCCTGAACGCGTCGCCGGGACCGTCCCACGACGGCAGCACGGCGGTGCCGATCTCGCTGCGCAGCTCCACGCTCAGGCCCGCGCACTTCACCGGCGCCGTCAGGCTCAGCGCCGCCGTGCTGGAGGCCCCGCTGGTGTGCCGCAGGATCAGATGGGCGGTGTCCCCGGCGCCCTGCGCGGCCGTCACCGAGGTGACGTCGCCGAGCACCGGCAGCAGGATCGACAGGGCGTGCGGGCCGACGTCCCACAGTCCGCCGCGTCCGGCGCGCCACGGTGACGAGAACGCGGGGTCGCCGCCGTCCGGCGCATAGAACGAGCCGTACCAGTCGGCGCGGCCCGTGAACCAGCCGCCCGCGGCCGTCTGTTCGGCGATCCAGGCCGAGGTGGCGGGCGCGAAGCGCACCGTGAAGAAGACCACGGAGGCCACCGAGGCCCGCTCGGCCGCCGCCGCGAGGCGCCGCGCCCCTTCGACGGTCGTCGCGACCGGTTTGTCGAGCAGCAGGTGGCAGCCCGCCGCCGCGGCCCGTTCGGCGAGCGGCGCCTGGACGTCGGGCGGCACCGCGAACGCCACGGCGTCGCTGGCCGCGAACAGCTCGTCCACGTCCGCGTACGCCGTGGTGGCATGCGTCGCGGCGAGCGCGGCGGCCGCCTCCGGGCGGCGGCCCCAGATGCCGCCGAGTTCCACGCCCGGGTGCCGGGCCAGCGCGGGGGCATGTGTGGCGGAGGCCCAGGGGCCCGTGCCCACCAGGCCGATACGGAGTCGGTTCATGGGCGGCAGTATGACCGAGAGAGCCCGGGGCTGACCTCTCCCGACCGAACTCGGGCCGAAGTCCGACCGGACGCGGGGCGAGGTCCGGGCCGATGCGGGAGCTGAAGTGCCGCTTCCGTAAGGTGAGTTGGGTCATCGGATCGGTCGGACAAGGGCAGTTGTCACGAAACGGCGGAGGCCGTTGTCCGGACATTCCGTCCCACTGGGCGCATTCCACCTCGCGCGAGTCGTCGCGCATCGCCCTATATGGGTCGTGAAGCGCCGCACGGAATGGTCGTGGCAGGGGGCATGTTCAAGAGGCACATGCCAACTCCCCTGCGGTGAATGCCCATTCACCGGCTATGGTGAATTTCAATTCACCTCAGGGCAGCTGGCAGCGGGGGAGTCTTGATGAAGCCCGTCCCGATATCCGGTGAGGCGTCGGGCGTGCGCGCCCGGCTGACCGTTCCCGTGCTGGCCTTCGGCGGCATCCTCATGGCCGTCATGCAGACGGTGGTCGTGCCGCTGCTGCCCGATCTGCCGCGGCTGACCGGCAGCTCGGCGGGTGCCGTCTCCTGGCTCGTCACCGCGACCCTGCTGGCCGGCGCGGTGCTCACCCCCGTGCTCGGCCGCGCGGGCGACATGTACGGCAAGCGCCGCGTCCTGCTCATCGCCCTCGGTCTGATGACCGCCGGGTCGGTGCTCTGCGCGCTGACCTCCGACATCCGGCTGCTGATCGCGGCGCGTGCGCTGCAGGGCGCGGCCGCCGCGGTGGTGCCGCTCTCCATCAGCATTCTGCGCGACGAACTCCCGCCGGAGCGCACGGGTTCGGCGGTCGCCCTGATGAGCTCCACGGTCGGGATCGGCGCCGCGCTCGGCCTGCCGCTGGCCGCGCTCGTCGTGCAGTACGCGGACTGGCACATGATGTTCTGGGCGACCGCGGGGCTCGGGGCCATCGGGTTCGCGCTCGCCTGGGGGGTCGTACGGGAGTCGCCCGTACGCTCGCCGGGGCGGTTCGACACCTGGGGTGCGCTGGGGCTCGCGGTCGGTCTCGTCTGTCTGCTGCTCGCGGTGTCGCAGGGCGGGCAGTGGGGGTGGGGGAGCGGTCCGGTGCTCGGGCTCTTCGCGGGCGCCGTCGTCGTCCTCTCCCTGTGGTGGCACCGGCAGCTGCGCACCGAGCAGCCGCTGGTGGACCTGCGTCTGGCGGTCGGCAGGAACGTGGCGCTTCCGCATGTGGCCGCGCTGCTCGCCGGGTTCGCCTTCTACGCCAACTCGCTGGTGACGGCGCAGCTGGTGCAGGCGCCCGCCGCGAGCGGCTACGGCCTGGAGCTGTCCATCGTGGCGACCGGCCTGTGCCTGCTGCCCAACGGCCTGATCATGCTGGTCCTCTCGCCGGTGTCGGCCCGCGTCTCGGCCGCGCGGGGCCCGCGTGTGACGCTGGCGATCGGGGCGGCCGTCATCGCCGTCGGATACGTCGTACGCATCGTCGACAGCCGTGACTTGTGGGTGATCCTCGTGGGCGCCGCGGTCGTGTCGACGGGGACGACCTTCGCGTACTCCGCGCTGCCCACCCTGATCCTGCGGGCGGTGCCGGTCGGGCAGACCGCTTCGGCGAACGGCGTGAACGTCCTGATGCGGACCATCGGGCAGAGCGTGTGCAGCGCGGCCGTGGCCGCCGTGCTCGTGCGGCACGCCAGCGCCGTCGGGTCGGCGCACGTCCCCACGCTGCGGGGCTATCAACTGGCCTTCGCCCTGGCCGGTACGGTCGCGCTCGTCGCCTGCGCCGCCGCTCTGGCCATACCCTCGGACACGGCACCGGAGGGTGGGCGGCCGCCCGCGGGGAGCGGCGGGACCGCCCAGGAGACGGCCCTGGAAGGAACCTGACCATGGGGAGCACGGCTTCGTCCTCGACACCGGCGTCGCCGAGGGGCCCGGACCGGGGATCGGCTTCGGCCCCGGCGCCCCCGCCTTCGGCGAGTGCCTCGTGCGCACCGCCCGGCCGCCGCGACGCCGAGGCCAGCAAGGCCGCCATCGTCCGGGCCGCCCGCCATCTCCTCGCCCGGCACGCGCACGGCGACATCACGCTCAAGGCGGTGGCCGAACGCGCCGGGGTGAGCCCGCCGTTGATCCTCAAGTACTTCGGGAACAAGGACGCGCTCTTCTCCCAGGTCATGTCGTTCGAGACGGACGCGGACGCCTTCTTCGACGCGCCCGTCGCCGGTCTCGGCCGCCACATGGTCCGCCATCTCCTGACCGGTCAGGCCGAGCGGGGCGCGGACCCCATCCTGCGCATCGTCTTCGCCCCGCTGCACGGCGAGCAGGGGGACATCCTGCGCGCCAACTTCCGTACGCAGGTGGCCCAGCGGCTCAGTGAACGCCTTCCGGGTCCCGACGCGGGCCTGCGGGCCGAGCTGGCCGTGGGCATGCTGATCGGGCTCGGTGTGATGTACGGCATCGCCCGCGGCCCCTGGGTGCGGGCTGCGGAGATCGACGAGATCACCGACCGGTACGCGCCCGCGGTGCAGGCCCTGCTGACGCCCGGGTGACCCGGGGCTCTACCGGAGCGGCGGCCGTCGGACGTTCCGCGCTCCGGCCGCGGCGTACGACCACGACCGCCGCGAGCCCGAGCGCGAGGCCCGCCGCCGTCTGCGCCCCGAAGGGTTCGCCGAACATGAGGGCGCCCCACAGGGCCGTCACCGGTGCCATGAGGAACATCAGCGTATTGACCTGGGTGACCCCGGAGCGGCGCAGGATCAGCCAGTACAGGCCGTACCCGCCGAACGTGGAGAGCGCCACCAGCCAGCCGATCGCCGTCCAGAACGACGCGTCGGCGGGCGGCACGACCGCGCCCGCCGCGGCCGCGAGTGCCGTGAAGATCACGGCACTTGTCGCGCAGTGGACCGTCATCGACACCGCGGGGCCCACCGGACGGGCCGAGCGCCGGTCCAGGAAGGTCGCCGCCACCAGCGACAGCATGCCGAGGAACGGCACGAGGTAGGCCCACCACGGCGCGTCGCCGCCGGTGAAGTCGGCCGCGGTGACGACGGCGACGCCGGTGACCCCGAGCACGAGGCCGAGCCACTGGGTGCGGGAGACGTACTGGCCGAGCAGCGGCCCGGCGAGCGCGCCCGCGACCAGCGGCTGGGTGCCGTCGATCAGCGCGGTCGTCCCGCTGGAGACGCCGAGTTGGATCGCGTAGTAGACGGTGAGGAGATAGCCGCTCTGCGACAGGGCGCCGACGGCCGTCTGGCGCCCGATGTCGCGGGCCGTCACGCCCCGCCAGGACGCTCTGGTCAGGGTGAGCGCGACGACGGCGAGGACGACGGCGAGGGGCAGGAAGCGCCACATCAGGACCGTCACCGCCGACGCGCTCCCCGCGCCCAGCTTGGCGCCGATGAAGCCGGAGCTCCAGGTCAGTACGAAGGCGATCGACAGCAGGACGTTCACGGTGGGCCTCCCCGCCGGGCCGGGTATACAGATCGGTCTACCTGGATCGAGTATACAGATCGGTCTACTATGGGTTCATGAGTGAGCAGGAGAAGGGCGGCGGGGAGCCGGGTGGTCCGCGTCGCATCGTCATGACGCCGGGCGCGCGGCGCGCCCTCGACGCCGCGGGGCGGCTGTTCTACGAGCGCGGCATCCATGCCGTCGGCGTGGATCTGATCGCCGCCGAGGCCGGGGTCACGAAGAAGACTCTCTACGACCGGTTCGGCTCCAAGGAGCAGCTCGTCGTCGAGTACCTCGCCGACCGCGACGAGCGCTGGCGGGCCTTCCTCGCCCCGTACCTGGCGGACGCGGGCACGGCGCGTGCCAGGATCCTGGCCGTCTTCGACGCCTCGCGCGACTGGGCGGAGGGCCGGTCGAGCAAGGGGTGCAGCATGGTCAACGCGCATGCGGAGATCAGCGATCCCGTGCACCCGGCGTACGCGGTCATCACGGGTCAGAAGACGTGGATGCTCGCGCTGTTCACCGATCTCGCGCGCGAGATCGCGCCGCGCGGGGCCCAACACCTCGGCAGGACCCTGATGTTGCTGCACGAGGGTGGTCTGGTCGCGCACGGCCTGCGCATCTTCCCCGGCGCCGTCGACCAGGCGCGCGCGGACGCCGAGGAGCTGTTGCGGGCCGCGGCGGCGGGGGATTCCGTGGATCGTTGACAAGTCTTTGCCCGTGGCCGGAATGTTTCGTTCCGTGATGCGTGACGTCCCTGCGGGGGTGCGGTGACGGGGTGTCAGGGCGCGGCGGAATGCCGTCTGGCCTTGGCAAAGGGCGGCCGAAATGGTGGGGGTGCGGGCGGCCGTCGGATCGTGAGCGCATTGACCGTACGCAATCGCAGGCGCACTCTCCTTATGTAGATGCTAGATACATCTAGTTCGGCAGTGCAGGAGGAAGCGCATGTGTGGCATCACCGGCTGGGTCTCCTTCGACCGTGACCTCAGGACCGCGTCCGAGACGCTGGACGCCATGACGGAGACGATGTCCTGCCGGGGCCCGGACGACCGCGGCACCTGGTTCGGCGGACCCGTCGGGCTCGGCCACCGGCGGCTCGCGATCATCGATCTGCCCGGCGGGCGCCAGCCCATGACCGCCGAGACGCCGACCGGCACGGTGGCCCTGGTGTACTCGGGGGAGACGTACAACTTCACCGAACTCCGCCGCGAACTGGCCGCCCGCGGGCACCGGTTCACCACCGAGTCCGACACCGAGGTCGTGCTGCGCGGCTACCTCGAATGGGGTGAGGCGCTCGCCGAGCGGCTCAACGGCATGTACGCCTTCGCGATCTGGGACGGCCGCCACGACAAGCTCGTCATGATCCGCGACCGCATGGGCATCAAGCCCTTCTACTACTACGAGACGCCGGACGGCGTCCTCTTCGGCTCCGAGCCCAAGGCGATCCTCGCCAACCCGCTGGCCCGCGCCCGCGTCGGCATCGACGGTCTGCGCGAGCTGTTCACCGTCGTCAAGACACCCGGGCACGCCGTGTGGGAGGGCATGCGCGAGGTCGAGCCCGGCACCGTCGTGACCGTCGACCGCTCGGGCCTGCGCCGGCACGTCTACTGGACGCTGGAGACCCGGCCGCACACCGACGACCGCGACGCGACGATCGCCAAGGTCCGCGCGCTGCTCGACGACATCGTGCGCCGCCAGCTCGTCTCGGACGTGCCGCGCTGCACCCTGCTCTCCGGCGGCCTCGACTCGTCGGCGATGACGGCGCTGGCCGCGCGGCAGCTCGCCGAGGCGGGTGAGACGGTGCGCAGCTTCGCCGTCGACTTCGTCGGCCAGACCGACAACTTCGTCGCCGACGAACTGCGCGGCACGCCCGACACCCCCTATGTGCACGACGTCGCCAAGCTCGCGGGTACCGAACACCGCGACATCGTCCTGGACTCGCACGCCCTCGCCGACCCCGACGTACGCGCGAAGATGATCGGCGCGCGGGACATCCCGATGGGCTTCGGCGACATGGACGCCTCCCTGTACCTCCTCTTCCGGGCCATCCGCGAACACTCCACGGTCGCGCTGTCCGGCGAGTCGGCGGACGAGGTCTTCGGCGGCTATCTGCAGTTCTTCGACGAGGAGGCGCGGGCGGCGGACACCTTCCCCTGGCTGGTGCGGTTCGCCGACCACTTCGGGGACGACGCGGGTGTGCTGCGCGCCGACGTGATGGGTGCGCTCGATCTCCCCTCGTACGTCAAGGAGGGCTATGCCACGGCCGTCGCGGGGATCCAACGCCTCGACGGCGAGAGCGACTTCGAGTACCGCATGCGCAAGATCAGCCATCTGCACCTGACCCGCTTCGTGCGCGTCCTGCTCGACCGCAAGGACCGCGCGAGCATGGCCGTCGGCCTTGAGGTGCGCGTGCCGTTCTGCGACCACCGGCTCGTCGAGTACGTCTACAACGCGCCCTGGGCGCTGAAGTCGTTCGACGGCAGGGAGAAGAGCCTGCTGCGCGAGGCGACCGCGGACGTCCTGCCGCGGTCGGTGTACGACCGGGTGAAGAGCCCCTACCCCTCCACTCAGGACCCCAAGTACGCCGTCGCCCTCCAGGGGCACGTCAAGGATCTGCTCGCCAGGCCGGGGCATCCGGTCTTCGAACTCGTCGACCGCGAGGTGGCGGCGCTGGCCGCCGAGCGGGAGGCGCCGCAGATCACCCAGGCGTCGCGGCGCGGCCTGGAACGCACCCTGGACCTCGCGCTCTGGCTCGACCTCTACAAGCCGGATCTCGCGCTGTCCTGATCGGCGGCGGCCAGCCCTTCGACGGCTTCGACGGGCTCCGCCGAGGTCGCGAGGGTGTCGAGGAACCGCCGGAGCGCGGGTATGCCGTCCGCTCCGAGGTCCCGCTTGACCGGTGGCACCGCCGCCCCGCGCCGGGAGTCGGTGCGCCGGCCGGGGCCGGGGCGCTCCTCGGCGCGGACGGTGACGGCACGGCGGATGAACTCGGCCACCGGCACCCCGAGTTGCTCCGCGAGCCGGAGGACCGCGTCGTACTCCTCGGGCGTGAACAAGACCTGCACAGGCTTGGCACCGTCCATGGACGCATGATGCCGCCCGGGCGTGTGTGACGCGGTGCGGTTGGCATATTCGCCCTCGAAGGCGTGAAATCCGCTCGGAGACCGACGCAGAGTGAGGGGCGACTGCTCAGACATGGGTGTGGCCCCGGCCGGACGGGGGAATCGCGGTCGGGGCCACATCATGTTCAACGGTGAACAAACGCGTGGTGTTCCCAGGTGAGAGGTCTGCCGGTGTGAGCTGCGTTACGCGGGAGTCGCCCTTCCGGCTGTTCTCGTGGTGTCACCGTCCGTAGCCGCGTGCCTCGGCCGTCAGGGGCGGGCAGCCCTAGCGCACCATCATCACCACGGACGCCGTCACGCCCACGACGACGATGAAGCCGCGCATCACGGTGGGCGGCAGCCTGCGGCCGTAGCGGGCGCCGACCAGGCCGCCCACCGTCGAACCCGCGGCGATCAGGCCCGCGGCCGTCCAGTCGACGTCCGCGACCACGATGAAGAGGACCGCGGCGACGCCGTTGACGATCGAGGCGAGGACGTTCTTCACGGCGTTCAGGCGCTGCAGGTCGTCGAGGAGCGAGGCGCCGAACAGGCCCATGAGCAGGACCCCTTGGGCCGCGCCGAAGTAGCCGCCGTAGACGCCGGTGGCGAGCACCCCGCACCACAGGAGCACGCCGCCGTGCTCCTTCGCCGGGCTCTCGCGCTCCTTGAGGCGCCGGTTGAGCCGGGGCTGCAGGAGTACGAGGACGCAGGCGGTCAGGATCAGCACCGGCACCACCGCCTGGAAGGCGTCCGCGGGCAGTTCGAGCAGGAGCAGCGCACCGATCAGACCGCCGATCAGCGAGGCGGTGCCGAACCGTACGAGACGCCTCGACTGCCCCTTCATCTCACGGCGATAGCCGTACGCGGCGCTCAGCGTGCCCGGCACCAGACCCAGGTTGTTCGACACATTGGCGAGCACCGGCGGGAACCCGAAGGCGAGCAGGGTGGGGAAGGTGATGAGGGTCCCGGACCCGACCACCGCGTTGAGCCCGCCGGCCGCGACACCGGCGGCCGCGACGGCCACCATCTCGAACGCTTCCACAGAACACCTTTCCCGCAGGGGTGTTGACCCGCGCCGGTACGGCGGGGCCAGGGCCCGCGCGCCGGGTCTCCGTCCGGGGGAACCCCGGGTCGACGCCCGTCACCGGGTCGCCGCCCGGGCCTGGTTCGATCTTGGTGCACGGTCAAAACCCAAGTCAATCCTCGGGTTTCCTTACGACTCTCCAAGGGATACCTTCACCCCTCGTGACCCTCGACGACCTCCGCGTCTTCATAGCCGTATGCCGGGCGGGCAGCCTCAGTGCCGTCGCCCGCGACCTGTCCTGCACCCAGTCCGCCGTGAGCCAGCACGTCAAACGCCTGGAACGGGAGCTGGGCGTGAGCCTCCTGGAACGGCATGCGCGGGGTGTCGTGCCCACATCGGCGGGGCGCGTGCTGCAGGCCGCCGCGGCCGACGGCATCGGCGGCATCGATCTCGCCGTGCGCCGCCTGCGCGACCTGGCGCGCGGCGACGGCGGCACGGTGCGGGTGACCACCGGAGCCACCTCGGTGCGGCACTTCATGGCGGAGGCCGTCGTCGACTTCCGGGAACGCTGCCCGCGGGTCAGCCTGGAGTTCCAGACCATGAGTTCCAGCAGCGGCTGCTTCGACGCGCTCGCCGCCGACGACCTCGACCTCGCCTGGATCACCATCGGCGCGCCCGTGCGCGGCATCGAACAGCGGCCCGTCGTCGAACTGCCCTGGGTGCTCGCCGTCCGCGCCGACGACCCGCTCGCCGGACGCGACCGCGCCGAACTCGCCGACCTGGCCGCGGGACAGCTCATCACGCCGCCGGGGAACTCGACGTCGCGCGGTCAACTCGACGTCCACCTCGGCGAGTCGGGGGAATCGCTGCCCACAGGAACCAGCGTCGCCGACTGGGACACGGCCGTCCTCCTCGCCGAACTCGGGCTCGGCCATGCCGTCGTGCCCGCACTGCCCGGCTGGCGCGACCAGGGGCCCGCCGGACTCCGCCTGGTCCCGGTCCCCGATCTGCCGCCGCTGCACGTCGGCTGGGCGGTACGCCGATGGGGCGCGCTGAGCCCGTCGGCGCGCGCCTTCGCCGACACCGTCGCCGCGCACTGCGCGCCGCTCGGCCCGCCGTCCGCTCAGGACGACAGCCTGGCAGCGCGCGTCTGAAGGTAGCGGGCCTCGGGCCTGCTGAGCGTGCCCCGCGCCGCCAACCGGTAGGCGGCGCACGCCTCTTCGACGTCACCCGCCCTCTCCAGGAGATGGGCCCGTACGGCATGGAGGCGGTAGTGCCCCTTCAACCGGTCTTCCAGCGCGGTCAGTTCACCGAGACCGGCCCGCGGCCCGTGCACCATCGCGAACGCCACGGCCCGCCCGAGCTCGGCCATCGGCTCGGGAGCGCGGCGTACGAGAAGGTCGTACAGCGCGAGGATCTGCGGCCAGTCCGTGGCGTCCGCGTCCGCCGCCTCGTCGTGCAGTGCCGCGATCGCCGCCTGCAACTGGTAGGCACCGGCCGGTCCTTGGGACAGCGCCTCCTCGACCAGCGCCGTGCCCTCGGCGATCGCACGCCGGTCCCAGCGGCCGCGGTCCTGTTCGTCGAGCGGGATCAGCTCGCCGTGCGGTCCTGTGCGGGCCGCACTGCGCGCCTCGGTGAGCAGCATCAGCGCGAGCAGGCCCGTCACCGCGCCGTCGCGGGGCAGCAGCCGACGCACGGAACGCGTGAGCCGGATGGCCTCGCGCGCGAGGTCCGCGCGGTGCAGCGCCTCGCCGGAGGTCGCCGTATAGCCCTCGTTGAAGATCAGGTAGAGCACCTGGAGGACGACACCGAGCCTGCTGTCCCGGTCCTCGGGCCCCGGCTGCCGGAACGACTCGCCCCTGATCCTCGTCTTGGCCCTGCTGATCCGCTGCGCCATGGTCGACTCGGGCACCAGATGGGCGCGGGCGATCTCGGCGGTGGTCAGACCGCCGACGGCCCGCAGCGTCAGGGCGACCTGCGCGGGCGGGCCGAGCAGCGGATGGCAGCACAGGAACAGCAGCGTGAGCGTGTCGTCGTCCGAGGGGGCGCGGCCCTCGCCCGGCGGGGGAGCGGTGAACGCGTCGCGCGGCGTGAGCAGTGCCGCGTCCTCCTCGCGGCGCCGCCGCGCCTCGTCCGAGCGCAGCTGGTCGGTGAGGCGGCGCGCCGCCACCTTGATCAGCCAGCCGCGCGGATTGTCCGGCACCCCCTGCTCGGGCCACTGCCGCGCCGCCGCGAGCAGCGCCTCCTGCACGGCGTCCTCGGCGGCGCCGAAGTGTCCGTAGCGACGTACGAGCGCGCCGAGGACCTGCGGCGCGTGGCGGCGCAGCAGGTCCTCGACCTCGGTCGTAGGTCTCAACATTCGCCTCCCGCGGACTGCACGGGCCGGATCACGACGGGCGGCTCGACCATGCCCTCGGGGCCGGGGCACTCGAGGATGCGCCGGGCGATCTCGGTCACCCGCTCCAGGCTCTCGCACTCGAGCAGCCAGTACCCGGCGAGCACTTCCTTCGTCTCGCCGTAGGGCCCGTCCGTGATCACCGGGCGGCCGTCCTTGTCCTTGCTGACGAACCGGGCCTGCGCGGGCTCGGTCAGGCCCTGCCCGTCGATGAGCTCACCGGACTCGGCCAGGTCGTTGTTGATCTCGCCCATGAAGGCGAACATCGCCTGCAGCTCCTGCTCGCTCCAGGCCGGGCTGTTTCCGGAGGGCTTGCCCGCCATCGCCTCGTAGTCGGCCTGCGAGCCCTGGACCATCACCAGATACTTCATGTCTTCGCTCCTCGGCTGCGCCGTCACCCCTCGTGGGCGACTCTCACAGGGGACGTCGGAGCGGACGGCGCGTTCTCGACACCTCGCGGAAAAGAATCCCGGAGAAATCCTATCGACGCACGGGAACGGGGTCCTGGCGAAGCTCCAGGGCATGGCGGGGCGGGCGCGGCACGGGTTCAGCCCAGGTGGACGGGGCCCGCGCCGTCGGCCGCCCGCTGGCTGCCCGCGGTGATGGCGAGGGCGGTGACGACGAGGCCCGCGAGGAACATGGCGCCCGCTCCGACGAAGGCCAGGTCGTAGCCGTGGGTCATGGCGTCGGCCGCCCGGGCGAGGAGACCGTGGTCCTCGGTGGCCGCGGCGCGGTAGAACGAGGCGGCCGCGTCGGGCAGCCGGTCGTCGGCCGCCGATGTGGAGATCGTCGCGAGGACGGCGAGGCCGAGGGCGCCGCCGATCTGCTGGGCGGTGTTGAGGAGGGCGGACGCGATGCCCGTCTCCTGGTGGCCGACGCCGCTGACGGCACCCAGGGTCATGGGTACGAAGCTCATCCCGAGGCCGAGCGCGGTGACGAACATCGCGGGCATCAGATGCCCGAAGTACGACGAGTGAGGCGTGAGCGTGGCGAACCAGAACATGCCGACGGCGGCCACCAGCAGGCCGGGCCCGGCGATCACGCGGGGCGCGAGGCGTGTGACGAGCTTGGCGCTGACGGTGGCCGCGACGCCCATGCCGAGGCTGAACGGCAGATTGGCGAAGCCCGTCCTGACCGCGCTGTAGCCGAGGATCAGCTGGAGGTAGAGGGTCAGGAAGTAGAAGGTGGCCATCATGCCCGCGCCGATGAACAGCATCGTCGCGTAGGAGCCGGAGCGATTGCGGTCCTTGAACAGGCGCAGCGGCAGCATCGGGTGCGCGGTGCGGCTCTGGATGAGCAGGAACGCGGCGAGCAGCACGGCGGCGACGGCGAAGCAGGTCAGGGTCAGGCCGTCGGTCCAGCCGTGTTCGCCGCCGCGGGTGATGCCGTACACCAGGGCGATCAGGCCGCCGGTGCCGGTGATGGTGCCGGGGATGTCGAGGCGGCCGCGGTGGCGTTCGGCCTCGACGAGCGTCCGTGTGCCCGCGAGCACCGCGAGGCCGATGGGGATGTTCACGAAGAACACCCATCGCCAGTCGAGGGCGTCGGTCAGGATGCCGCCGAGCAGGAGGCCGACGGTGGCGCCGATGCCGGCCATGGCGGCGTAGACGCCCATCGCCTTGTTGCGCGGCTTGCCCTCGGGGAACGTCGTGGCGATCAGCGACAGGGCGCTGGGTGCCGCGACGGCGGCGCCGACACCCTGCAGGACGCGCGCCCCGATCAGCAGCCCTTCGTTCGGGGCGAGGCCGCCGAGGAGGGAGGCGAGGGTGAACAGCGCGATACCCATCTGGAACATCAGCCGCCGCCCGAAGAGGTCTCCCGCCCGGCCGCCGAGCAGCAGCAGCCCGCCGAAGGCGAGCGCGTAGGAGTTCACGATCCATGCGAGGTCGGCGTCGGAGACATCCAGGGCGGTCTGGATGCTGGGCAGGGCGATGTTGGTGATCGTGCCGTCGAGGACCACCATCAGCTGGGCCGCGGCGATCACGAACAGGGCCAGGCCGAGATGCCGGCCTCGGGGCGCGGCACCGGAGGCGTCCGCCGGTGCGGGGGCGGTGACAGCCGTGCTGTCAGCAGACATGAAAGAGCTCCAGGACGAGGCGTGGACACAGTGCGCCGGAACAGCTGACAGACGCGGAAGAGCGTCTTCCATTTCGGCGTGAGAGGTCATGGTGGACCCCTTCGAAGAAAGGGATCACCGCAATGCAATCCGAGCGGGGAGCCGCCGACAATACGGCCACGACTCGGGACGAGTGGGAACCCTAACACTCGATAGTGCCTGGTCGGAGCATGGTTCGGGCATTTTCTTCCCGATCCCTTTTGCGCTTGACATTCCCCTTCTGGGTGTGGGCAATAAAAGGCGGCGGATTGATCGTGGGTCCACACTTTTCCCGGAAATGCAAATCGAGTGGCCGCTTCGATGGCTGAAGAAACTTTCCCGAACGGGCCGCGGATCGCCGTTCCTGGCACTAGCCTGCTGAGCGGTGGCGGACGGGTCGGGCGAGCCGGATGAGACGGACGGGGAGCGGGGGGCGTACGTGGTGGGGAGCGATCGTGCCCCGGCGCCGACCTCTCTGTGGGCCAACCCCGACTACCGCGCCTTCCTGGTGATTCAGACCCTCTCCGCCCTCGGCGACTCTTTCTCGTTCGTGGCGATACCCCTGCTCGTGCTGCACAGCACCGGATCCGTCGTCCAGATGGGGCTCGTCACCGGACTGACCGGCGTCTCGTCGATCGTCACCGGACTCTTCGCCGGGGTGATCGCCGACCGGGTCGACCGGCGCCGGCTGCTCATGCTCAGCGATGTGGCGCGCTGTCTGCTGTACGCGCTGATCCCGCTGGTCTGGTTCCACGCCACGCCGATGTGGCTGATCTACACGGTCGTTCCGCTCGCCGGCGTCTTCTCGATGCTCTTCCAGGTGACGTACGTGACCGTGGTCCCCGCCCTCGTCGAGCCCGACCAGATCACCCGGGCCAACGCCCATCTCTTCGGCGCGTTCGCCGTCGCGGCGGTCGGCGGACCGACCCTCGCGGGCTTCGTCGCCGCGGCGTTCGGACCCGTCGCCGCCATCGGGATCGACGCCGCGACCTTCGCCGCCTCCGCGGCCGGGCTCCTCCTCGTCAAGCTCCGTCCGGCCCCGCCGCCCACCGCCGAGGAGGCCGAGCGCGCCCAACACGGCGGTGTGCGCGGGGAGTTCCTCGCCGGAGTGCGCTTCCTGTGGGCGCATCCCGTGCTGCGGCCGCTGACGGTGCTGCTCTCCGTGTTCATCTTCCTCACGCACGGCCTGACCGACGTCATCATCTACCGCGTGAAGGAGGACCTCGGCCATGCGGACAGCACCGTCGGCTATGTCCTGAGCGCGGGGACCATCGGTACCTTCCTGGGGTCCTTCGTGGTCACCCGGCTGCGCAAGAGGCTGGGATTCGGGTGGAGTTGGACGGGGGCCGTCGCCCTGGCCGGTGTCGCCGTCGCGTGCCTCGGCATGACCGGGAGCGTGCCGGTGATCGGGCTCGCGTCGGCGGTGATGCTCCTGGCGACAGGGGTGTCCGGGATCTGCTCGATGTCCCTGCGGCAGGAAGTGACGCCCAGTCACCTCCTGGGGCGGGTCACCGCGGCGTTCTGGACCACGCACTACTCGCTCGGCCCGCTGGGCGCCGCCGCCGTCACCGCGGCGGCGGCCGGATTCGGCGTCCCCGCGGTCTGTCTGGCCGTCGGCGCGGGCGTGGTGTGCGTGGCCCTGAGCGGCACGCTGACGGGGATCGTGCGGGGCTGAACGGGGGCGCGACCGCGCTACGGAACCCGCTCGTCCGCACCGTCGGACGGCGGCCCCGCCGCCCCGCCGCCGCCGTTCCGCTTCTCGTCCCCGTGCCCGGGCCACCACGCCGCGTGCCCGATCAGCGCCGTCAGCGCGGGTGTGAAGATCATCGCCATCACGAACGCGGCGATCGCGATGCCGAACGACAGCGAGAAACCCATCTGCGACAGCGTCGAGTTGCCCGCGAGCATCAGCGTCGCGAACGTCCCCGCGAGGATCACGCCCGCCGAGCCGATGGTGGGCCCGGAGTGGCGCACTGCCGTGCCCGCCGCGTCGTGCGGGTCGCGGCCCTCGCGGGCCTCCTCGCGAAGGCGCGACACCATGAGGATGTTGTAGTCCGTGCCGAGCGCGACCACGAACAAGTACATGATCACGGGCAGCATGAACATCAACCCGGGCTGGCTGCCGATCTGTTGGAAGATCAGCGAGGTCGCCCCGAGCGTCGCGCCGAAGCCGAGCGCGACGGACAGCATGAGGTACCAGGGCGCCACCAGGCTGCGCAGGAGCAGGCCGAGGATCACCATGATGGCGAGCGCGGCCACCGGGAAGACCACCGAATAGTCGCGGTCCACCGCCTTGTTGATGTCGACGTACACCGCCGTGGTGCCGCCGACGAGCGCCTGTGTCCCGGGCGGCGCGTCGTCGTGGGCGGTCGGCCGCAGCTCGTCCTTGACCGTGGCGAGCGCCTTCTCGGAGGCCGGGGGATCGGCCAGGACCACGGAGTACGAGGCGGTCGTGCGGTCGGGGCTCAGCCGCGGCGGCGCCACCTCGCCCACGCCCTGGATCTCGGCGAGCTGCCTGCGGAACGCGCTCGCCTCGGCCTCGCCGACGGGCTTGTCGGTGGTCGAGGCCAGATAGACGAAGGTGGGGTCGGTGGTGCCCGCGGGGAAGCCCTTCTGGAGGTTCTTCAGGGCGACCATCGACTCCTTGTCCTTGGGCAGCGAGGAACCCGCGAGGTCGAAGTTGGCCTTGTAGCCGAGCGCGCCGAGTGCGAGCGCGCCCATGAAGAGCGCGGAGACCACGGCCCACACCGCGGGCCTGCGGGCGATGGCGCCGCCGAGCTTGGCGAACCCGGTGCCGTGCGGCTCGCGCTGCCAGGACTTCGAGGGCCAGAACACCTTCGTACCGAGCAGCGAGACCACGGCGGGGACCAGGGTGAGCCCGGCGAGCAGCGTCACGAACACGGCGATCGCGAGCGCCGGGCCCATCGACCGCAGCATGCCGAGCGAGGAGAGGGTGAGCGCGGCGAAGGCGACGATGACCGCGCCCGCCGCCGATGTGATGGCCTCGCCGACCCGTTCGACGGCGTGCACCATGGCGCCCTTGGGATCCTCGCCCGCGCGCAGCGCCTCCCGGTAGCGGAAGAGCAGGAACAGGATGTAGTCGGTGCCGACGCCGAACAGGACGACGGTGAGCAGCTCCTGGATGGAGGAGTCCGCCTTCATGTCGAACGCCTTGTTGGCGGAGGCGATCAGGCCCGTCGCCATGGGCGAGATCAGGCCGATGAGGACCACGGGCAGCAGCGCGATGATGGGGCTGCGGAAGATCACGAGCAGCAGCACGATGATGATCACGATGGTGCCGACGCCGACGAGGATGCCCGCCTTCTTGGACGCGTCGCTCTCGTCGAGCGCCTGCGCCGCGGAGCCGGTGATCCCGGCCGTCAGATCGGTGCCCTTCAGCTCCGGTTTGAGATCGGTCCGCAGCTGCTTCACCGCGTCCTGCTGGGCGGTGTCCTCGGGGTTGGTGATCTTCGGCATCGCCACGACGGACGTCTGCACGAGCCTGTTGGGCGACACCTCGCCCGGCACGACCGCCTGCACGTCGTCGATCTTCTGCGCCTGGAGGTCCTTGGAGATCCGTACGACGTCCGCGGAGTCGGCGGCGGTCAGTTCCTTGCCGTCGGAGCGCTGGAAGACGATGATCGCGCCGATGTTCTGCTGCTTGGGGAACTCCTTCTCCTGCAGATCGGCCGCGCGGATGGACTCGTAGTGGTCGGGAAGGAAGCTCGCCTCATCGCTGCTCGAGGTGAGCTTCGGCGCCAGCGAGATCACCGCGCCGGCCACCACCACCCACGCCAGGATGATCCACCAGGGGCGACGGACGACGAATCGGCCCAGGCCAGAGAACATCTGCTACTGCCTCTCCTCGCCCCCGAGGCACAACAGTCATGTTCCGACAGCATCGGCCGGTCCTGGCGGCCCCGCCACTTGAGCCACTCGACATCGGTCACTCGTGTCGTGGCGGGGCCGCGGGCGGGGTCAGAAGTTGATCATGTGTCCGGCCAGGCCGTGCACGGCCTCCTTGACGGCCTCGCCGAGCGTCGGGTGCGCGTGGACGTTGCGGGCGACCTCGTGGACGGTGAGGTCCCACTGCTGGGCCAGGGTGAGCTCGGGAAGCAGCTCGGTGACATCGGGGCCGATCAGGTGGGCGCCGATGATCTCGCCGTACTTCGCGTCGCTGATGATCTTCACAAAGCCGACGGTGTCGCCGAGGCCGTGCGCCTTGCCGTTCGCCTGGAACGGGAACTTGGCGACCTTGACGTCGAAGCCCTTCTCCTTGGCCTGGGCCTCGGTCCAGCCGAAGCTGGCGATCTGCGGCTGGGAGTAGGTGGCGCGCGGGATCATCGGGTAGTCGAGTTCCATCGTCTCGGCGTCCGCGAGGGTCTCCGCGGCCACCACGCCCATGGACTCGGCGGTGTGCGCGAGCATCAGCTTCGCGGTGACGTCACCGATGGCGAAGATGTGCGGGACGTTCGTGCGGCAGCGCCCGTCGACGTCGATCGCGCCGCGCTCGGTGAGCGCCACGCCCGTCGCCTCCAGGCCGTAGCCGGTGACGTTCGGGGCGAAGCCGATGGCCTGCAGAACCTTGTCGGTCTCCAGGATCTCCTGCTTGCCGTCCTTGCCGGTCACCGTGACCTTGACCTGCTGGCCCGAGTCGTCGATCGACTCCACCCGGGTCGAGGTGCGCACATCGATGCCGAGCTTGCGGTACTGCTTGGCGAGCTCCGCGGAGACGTCCGCGTCCTCCAGCGGCGCGACGCGGTCGAGGAACTCGACGATGGTGACCTTCACGCCGTAGTTGTGCAGGACGTACGCGAACTCGATGCCGATGGCGCCGGCACCCGCGATCACGATGGACTGCGGCAGTTCGTCGGCGAGGATCTGCTCCTCGTACGACACCACGCGCTCGCTCAGGCTGGTGCCGGGCAGCAGCCGGGGCGTGGCACCGGTGGCGATGATGCAGTGGTCGAAGGTGATGGTGCTCGTCGTGCCGTCCGACCCCGCGACCCGCAGCGTGTTCGCGTCCAGGAACGTGCCCCGGCCGTCGAACTCGGTGATCTTGTTCTTCTTCATCAGGAAGTGGACGCCCTTGACCCGGCCCTCCGCGACCCGGCGGCTGCGGCTGAACGCCTCGCCGTAGTCGAAGGACACCTGCCCGTCGACCTTGATGCCGTACGTCTTCTGCTCGTGCGTGAAGAGATGGGCCAGCTCGGCGTTGCGCAGCAGCGCCTTCGTCGGGATGCAGCCGACGTTGAGGCAGACACCGCCCCAGTACTTCTCCTCGACGACCGCTACGCGCTTGCCCAGCTGGGCGGCGCGAATGGCGGCCACATAGCCGCCGGGTCCTGCTCCGAGCACGACGACGTCGAAGCGGTCTTCCATGGGGAGGTCCTCTCTGGGTGGTACGGATCCGGTGGAGCGGATGGCTCTATGTGACGATCATGCGCCATGCGGGGGCCCGGGCGGCGGGCGGGTGTGGCACGCCACAGTCCGTGGCGGCCGCGGTCGCCGTCCCCGTCGGGTGCCCCCGTGCGGAGGCGTGGTACCGGGTGCCGCCAACCTCCTTCCGCCACAAGCCCGTTGGAGATATCGCACACGGTTCACCCGAACGTGGATCACCGGATAGTGTCACGGCAACGGATCACATTCCGTGAACCCCGCGGGAGAGGTGGAGAGCGCGCAGTGGACAGTGACAACCAGCCCGAGACGGCGGCCATTCCCTTCGACGTCCCGACGTCCGCCCGCGCCTACGGCTGGATGCTGGGCGGCAAGGACAACTACGAGGTGGACCGCAGCTTCCTGCTCTCCACCCTGCCCTCGTTCCCCGAGTGCGTCGACATCGCCCGGCAGAACCGCGAGTTCCTCTTCCGCGTGGTGCGGTATCTGACCCGCGAGGCGGGCATCCGCCAGTTCATCGACATGGGCTGCGGGCTGCCCACCGACGACAACGTCCACCAGGTCGCCCAGCGGTTCGCCCCGGACGCCCGCGTCGTCTACGTCGACGCCGACCCGATCGTCCTCGCGCACGGTCGCGCGCTGCTCGCCGACGACGCCTCCACCACCGTGATCACCGGCGACATGCGCGACCAGGAGGCGATCCTCGGCCATCCCGACGTGGCCCGCCTCATCGACTTCGACGAACCGGTCGCCGTGCTCTTCCTGTCCGTCGGCCACCACCTCACCGACGCCGACGGACCCACGCGGATCCTGCGCACCATCATCGACCGCGCGGCGCCCGGCAGCCTGCTCGGCTTCTCGCAGGTCGTCGCCGACGACCCGGCCCGTGGCGCGGCGATGACCGCGCACATCTCCGGCGGCGGCGTCCCGTGGCAGACCCGCACGCCCGCCGAGGTCGACGCGCTCCTTGAGGGCCTCGAACCTCTGGAGCCCGGCCTGGTGAACCTCGTCGACTGGCGCCCCGACGCCGACCAGCCGCCCCTCGCCCCGGTCCACGAGGACCTGCTCCCGTACCTCGGCGCCACCGAACTCAACAAGGGGATCTACGAGTACGGGGGCGTCCTGCGCAAGCCGCTCGGCAACGGCTGAGCCGGGCGAGGGCGGTCGCGCCCACCGGGGGACACGGTTGACCCGCAGCGAACGGCGTCCCACAATGACGACCATGATCCAGCACCTGACCGCCGCCGTACGGACGTTCAACGTTCCGTGGCGGTGCGGGTGCGAGCGATCGGGCCGCTAGCTGTACGGAGTCGCGTCCGCGCAGCTGTACGGAGGAGTTCGCCTCCGCAGCCGTACGGAGTCATCTCCGCACCGTCGCCCGCCCGTTCCCGCGCCCCGAAGGATCAGATCCCCATGACGGTCACCGAACCGACCTCGCCCCGGGCCCAGGCCCCCACGTCTCCCGCACTCCGCGCGGCCCGTGTCCCCGCCGACGGCATGTACGAAGGGCGGCGCGTCCTGCGCCGGTTGCCGGAGGGCTGGGAGGAGCGGCCCTACGAACGGATCGACGTCGTTCCGCAGGGCGCCCTCATCGGTGCCGAGATCCGCGGCGTCGACCTCGCGGGGCCCCTGACGCCCGTGCTGCGCGAGGAGTTGAACCGGGCCCTGCTCGAATGGAAGGTGCTGTTCTTCCGGGGCGCGGACATCACCCCGGAGCAGCAGCGCGCCTTCGCCCTCAACTGGGGCGAGCTGGAGACCAATCCGCTGCTCGCGCGCGGCTCCGCCGACGACGTCGTCCGCTTCGACAAGGGTGGCAGTGCCGCACCGACGTATGAGAACGTCTGGCACGCGGACGTCACCTTCCGCGAACGCCCCGCCCTGGGCGCCGTGTTGCAGCTGCGCGAGGTGCCGCCGTACGGCGGTGACACGCTGTGGGCGGACATGGCGGCCGCGTACGACAACCTCCCCGACGACATCAAGGCGTGCATCGAGGGCGCGCAGGCTGTGCACGATTTCATCCCCGGGTTCGCCCGCTTCTACGGTCCCGGCCAACTCGCCCCGCACCAGGACCGGTTCCCGCCCGTCACCCACCCCGTGGTGCGCAGGCACCCGGAGACCGGTCGCCGGATGCTGTTCGTCAACACGTCCTTCACCACGCACATCGTCGGCATGGACCGGGCGGAGAGCGACCGGCTGCTGGGGTTCCTCGTGCGACAGGCCCATGTGCCGGAGTACCAGGTGCGGTTCCACTGGCAGGCGGGCGACGTCGCCTTCTGGGACAACCGCGCCACACAGCACTACGCCGTCGACGACTACGCCCCGCACCGCCGCGTCGCCGAGCGGGTCGCCATCGCGGGCGACCGCCCGTACTGAACTCAGCCGTCCCTGCGCGCCTCCCAGCGCACCTCGCCGTCCTCGACCACGTCGGTGGCGGCGAGACCGGCCGCCGCCGCGACGGCTGCGGACGCCCCGTGATCGGGATGGACATGCGCCACGAACCTGCGCACGTGCCGCTCCGCCAGCCAGTCGACCAGGCCGCGCGCCGCCTCCGACGCGAAGCCACGCCCCTGCCAGGGCGTCCCGATCACCCAGGCGACCTCCGCGACAGAACCACCCTCACGGCCACCCCGCACAACCGTCGCCTGCACCGTCCCCACCAGACACGGCTCCCCGCCCCCGTCCCGAAGCCGCACCACCCAGTTGAGCCAGGAGACACCGGGGTCGGGGGACCCGGCGAGCATCCGCCGATAACGGACACGCAGCGCCGCCACGTCATCGGGCGCGCCCCCGATGAAGGTGTGCAACGCCCGGTCACCGAGCACCACGGCCATCTCCTCGGCGTGCCCGACACGCAACGGCACCAGGTCGAGACGGGCGGTACGGATCTCGGCGGGCGTGCACGCGGGGCCAGGGAAAGGGGTATTCATGAGGGCAGTGTGCCTGCGTCGGCGGTCGTTCCAGGCTTCGACTACGACCGCGCCGAGCGCTGCCCGAGAATCTTGTTGCGCTGTTCGTCCGGCGCGTGCTGCTCTGTCATGGTCGAAGACCGTGGACCCGGAGCCGCCGGGCGCGGATACGTTGGGGGAGTAGGCCATTTCACGTTCTGGGTCTGCCGAAGTCCTGCTGATGGCGGGGGCCTGCCGATGACGGGCGTGCCCAGTGGCGCCCTCGACGGGCTCAAGGTGCTGGACCTTTCGCGGGTCCTCGCCGGGCCGTACTGCGCGCAGATGCTCGCGGATCACGGTGCCGATGTCATCAAGGTCGAACCGCCGGCCGGTGACGAGACGCGGGGGTGGGGGCCGCCGTTCGTCGCGGCGGGCACCTCCGCGTACTACCGGAATCTCAACCGGGACAAGAAGAACATCGTCGTCGATCTGTCGGTGCCCGAAGGGCGGGACATCCTCGCCAGTCTGCTGCGCGACGCCGACGTGCTCGTGGAGAACTTCAAGGCGGGCACCCTGGCGAAGTGGGGTTACGGCGACGACGAGATCCAGCGCCGGTTCCCCGCGCTGATCCACTGCCGCATCACCGGCTTCGGCACGGACGGGCCGCTCGGCGGGCAGCCGGGATACGACGCCGTGCTGCAGGCGTACGGCGGCCTGATGAGCGTCAATGGGGAGGCCGATGGACCGCCGCTGCGGGTCGGTGTGCCGGTCGTCGACCAGGTCACCGGGATCCTCGCCTTCTCCGGCATCCTGCTCGCGCTGAACGAACGCCACCGCTCCGGAGTCGGTCAACTCGTCGACTGCACGCTCCTGGACACCGCCGTCAGCCTGCTCCATCCGCACTCGGCGACCTGGCTCGCGAACGGCACCGTGCCGCACCGCACCGGCTCCGCGCATCCCACCATCGCCCCCTACGACGCGTTCACCGCGGCCGACGGACCGGTCTTCATCGCGGTCGGCAACGACCGCCAGTTCGGCGCGCTCGCCGAGGTGTTGGGGGTGCCCGGCCTGGCGGACGACCCCCGCTTCCGTACGAACCCGGACCGCGTGCGCCACCAACAGGAGCTGCGCACCGCCCTGGAGAAGCCCGTCGCCGCCCACTCCCGCACCGAACTGACCGCACTCCTCACCTCCCGGGGCATCCCCGCCTCACCCGTGCATGACGTCGCCGAGGCCCTGACCGCACCGCAGGTCCGCCACCGGGGCCTGGTCGTCGAAGAAGGGGAGTACCGCGGGCTCGCCTCGCCCGTGTCGCTGTCCCGCACTCCGGCGCGGACAGGTCCGGAGGTGCGGGGCGCGGGGGCGGACACGTGGGAGGTGCTCGGCGCGGCCGGGTACGACGCGGCGGCCATCGAGGAGGCGGTGGCGCGGGGCGTCGTGCGGGGGCCCGCGGCGGGGCGCGACGACGGGTGAGGTGATGGTGTCGGGGGCGGGTCGGTACGGAGGGGTTCGCTCACGTCACGTCGTACGCGTCTCACGTCACGTCGTACGCGTCCTACGCCACGTCGTACACGTCCAGTCGGCCGCACATCCCGAACCTGCCGCGCGCGGCGGGCTGTTCGGACCGCACCGCGGCGCGCGCCAGATGGCCCGCGTCGCCGGCTTCGAGCCGGTCGAGCTGTGCGCCGGTCGCCTCGGCCGCGGCGGACGCACCCGCCCGCCAGCGGTCGCGCCACTCCGCGGCCAGCGGGCGGACCAGGGCGACGGCCGCCCGGTGGAAGGCGGCAAGGGGTTCCGGGTCCCCGGCCCCGGTCGCCTCGCGGAGCGCGGTGAACCCCTCGACGGCGAGGTCGCGGCGGCGCAGGGCCGCGGCCGCCAGCTCCTCCTCGGTGCCATCGGCGGGCAGCGTGACGGCCGCGCGGTAGGTGTCGGGGTCGGCGAGCAGCTGCGGCGGCAGGGTGAGGACCGCGTCGCCCGCCTCGGGGAGGCCGCAGTTCTGCATGAGGACGGTGATGGTCAACTCGCCCTCGTTGACCAGGCGGTGGATGGTGCCGGGCGTGAACCACACCAGCGCGCCCGGGGAGAGGGGCGTCTGCCGGAAGCCGGACGCGGTCAGGGTCTGTACGGCGCCGCGGCCGTCGTTCACCGCGTACCCCTCCGAACAGGTCAGGTGCAGATGGGGAGTTCCGCCGCGCAGTCCGTCCGCGGCGGGCCAGTCGTACACGCGGAGCCGCGACACTCCGATGCCGCCGGGCAGTCCCTCGTACGTCGTGGGCGCGTCGGGTGGTTTCGCCAGGTTCACCGGGGGCTCCTCGCGTCGTGGGCTGCGGCCGGGGAACGACACTACGGCCCCCGGTGTCCGAAGACACCGGGGGCCGCCCCGCGTCCCGACCGCCTTCCCCCACGAAAGGTGCCGGGACTCCCCTGAGTGTGGTCCAGGGTGAGGTCTCGTCAGAAGGTGAGTGCCGCACCCTCCCCGAGACCGGCCTTCATCATGCAGGCGTTGGAGAACGTGGCGGACCACTGGACGTGTCTGCCGCCCCAGACGCCCCCGGCCGTCACTACGACGGGCCGCCACTCCTTCGTACACGCCACGCTCGGCTCGGCACCGACCAGTTCACCGAACTGTCCGTCCACCATGGCCAGTTCGGCGCAGGCGGCGGCCGCGGCCGGGTGGCTGCCGGCGGGCCGGGGCGCACAGGTGAGCGTCACCGCGCGCTCCACGGTGGCCGTGGCGGTGTCTTCGCCGTGGCCGACCGTGAGAACGAGGGCGGAGGGCGCGTAGAGGCTCGTCGGCTTCGGGGCCTCGGCCTGTGCGATGCCTGCAGTCGTGCTGAGGACGCAGACCGCCGCGGCGGCGGCTGCGCCCGCTGCCTTGAGGGTGCGACGCATGGTGGACTCTCCTTCGATGGATGCGGGTGGTGACTGCGGTGAGGAGTCTCGCCGGTGCGGAGAGTGAGCGCCATATGGATGGTCGATTTCCGGATGTGCGCGTTCGGTAAGCGGTGGCCGTACGCTCGTTCGGGCAGCTCAGGGGCGGTGGCGCGGCCGCGCGCGATGTGTCCAGCATGTGGACGCGCGGCATTGGTATAAGCCCTAACTAAGTTCTGACCTGCGCGAACGGGGAATTGGTTCTTTCTTCGACCACCTGCATCGACCGGAAATGATCGCTGGTCATCGGTGTACGCTGCCCTGGGTCCGATGTGCCTGGTGCGCCCGGTGTTCCTGGAGCTGCGGGTTGGCCGCGGCGCCCTCGGTGCTCAGCAGCACGACGGTCGACGACGCGTCGACCCCGAGTGCGGCACGGCGCTCGGCGGCGCCCGCACCCGACAGGGCCGCCCGCACACCGGCGAGCGGAGCCGCGCCGCACGGCCCCGACGGGACGCCGAGACCCGTCAAGTCGCCCAGGGCCAGGGCGCTTTGGGGGTCGGTGACGGCGACGGCCGCGTCGAACCCCTCGCGCAGCGCGGGCCAGGCGAGCGCCGACGGAGTGCCGCAGTTCAGCCCGGCCATGGTCGTGACGCCGGTCGGCACGCTGGTCAGACGCCCGGCGCGCAGGCTGGCCAGCACGCAGGCGGCCGCGTCGGGCTCCACGGAAAGCAGCGCGGGAGCCGCCCCACCTGCGGAAGCGCCCGCCGAGGCACCCTCCGTAGTGCCTGCCGAAGCGCCCGCCGCCCGCCCGCGATAGTGCGTGACGGCGGCCTGTGCGAGCGACCCGACGCCCACCGGCACGGCGACGAGGTTGGGCGAATTCACGCCGACTTCGCCCAGTTGGGCATCGATCTCCGCGAAAAGCGTGGAGTATCCCTCGACGATCAGTGCGGGAATCTCCTCGTAGCCGTCCCACGCGGTGTCCTGGATGAGCACCGCGTCCGGTGCGTCGGCCGCGTCCGCCGCCCGGCGCACCGCGACGTCGTACGGCCCCGGCACCTCCGTCACTTCGGCGCCCTCGTCCCGGATGGCGGCGACGGCCACCGGATGCACGCCTTCGGGGACGAACACGTGCGCGTTCTGCCCGAGTTGCCGCGCCATCCGTGCCACGGCACGGCCGTGATTGCCGTCGGTGGCGGCGACCAGGCGCAGCGGCCCGCCCGCGCCGTCCGCCGCACCTCCGCCCGAGCGCTTCGCGAGGACCCGGTGGATCGCCCAGGACGCGCCGAGCGCCTTGAAGGCGGGCAGCCCGAGCCGCGCCGACTCGTCCTTGACGAAGACCCGCCCGACCTCCAACTCCTCGGCGAGGGCGGGCAGATCGTGCAGGGGAGTGGGGGCGTAGCCGGGCAGCGAGGCGTGGAAGTCCCGTGCGTCGGACGGCGTCGGGGCGCAGGTCCAGGAGCGCGCGGCGGGGCGCGCGTACCAGGGGAGGAGGGAGGCGGAACCGGTCGCGGAGTGAGTCTCTTGATCCATCACGGGATCAGCCTGCGGCGACCCCCTCCCTTTGGTCCAGCGCATGTTTCCGACCAATAATGATCAGCGAAACCGATGATTCGCCGAGACACGTACCGAGAAGCACCTGGAGAAGGACGCGGATGTTCGACCTGCACCGGCTGCGTCTCCTGCGCGAGCTGAAGCACCGGGGCACGCTCGCTGCGGTCGCCACCGCCCTGTCGTACAGCCCCTCTTCCGTCTCCCAGCAGCTCTCCCAGCTGGAGACCGAGGTGGGCGTGCCCCTTCTGGAACCGGTGGGGCGGCGGGTGCGGCTCACCCCGCAGGCCGAGATCCTCGTGACGCACACGGAGGCGGTGCTCGAACGGCTGGAGCGCGCGGAGGCGGACATCGCCACCTCCCTCTCCGGCCTGTCGGGAACGCTGCGCGTCGCCTCGTTCCAGACCGCGGCGCTGGCCCTGGTCCCTGCCGCACTGAACCTGCTGCGCGCCGCGCACCCCGCGCTGCGCCTCCACGTCACCCAGGCCGAACCGGAGGCCGCGCTGCCCGCGTTGCTCGCCCGCGACTTCGATCTGGTGATCGCCGAGGAGTACCCGGGCGATCCGAGCCCGCGCCCCGCCGAACTCCATCAGGAGGACCTCTGCGACGACCCGCTGCGTCTGGCGGTGCCCGCCGCCGACGACCGGGACACCCGCCGGGGGAGCGACCCGCGGGCCGAGCTGCGTGCGCACGCCGACCGGCCCTGGGTCATGGAGCCGGACGGCAGCGCGGCCCGGCGCTGGGCGACGACGCTGTGCCGCGCTGCCGGTTTCGAGCCCGACGTACGCTTCGAGTCCACCGACCTGCTGCTCCATCTGCGGCTCGTCGAACAGGGGCATGCGGTGGCACTGCTCCCCGACCTGGTGTGGAGCGACCGCGAACCGACCGTGGAGCTCGGCCAGTTGCCCACGGGGCAGCGCACCCGCCGCCTGTTCACCGCCGTCCGCGCGGGCCGCAGCGGCCATCCCGCGATCCTGGCCTGCCGCCGGGCACTGCGGCAGGCGGCCGCGCACCCCGAGCGCTGAGGCCGACCGTGCGCTGCCGACGAGGCCGCTGAGGCCGACCGTCCGCTGCTGACCAGGGCGCGCAGGCCGTGCGGCCGCTCAACTCCGGGTGAACGCCAGCACGGTCGCCAGGTTCATCGGCCTGCGCGTCGAGAGATAGACGTACGGAGCGCCGCCGTACGCGTTCCGCAACTCGATGCGCAGCGCGGTGGGGACGTACGAACGCAGGAGCAGCAGCGCGTACGGATTCGCCCTGACCGTGCGCCATTCGAAGGCCTCACGCTCGTCGAGGATCTCCGTCGCGCCGAGCGCCTCGATCGGGATCGTCCGCTCGCCGACGACGAGAGAGCCCGGGGTCACGAGGATGCGCACGCGGCCGTGCGCGTACACGACCGCGGCGGACACCGCGATGGCGACCGCGGCGGCCGTCAGTGCGGCGAACACGCCGAAGGGGAACGCCCCGAGCCCGAGACCGACTCCGCCGACGACGACCAGAGCCCACCAGGAGCGGGGCACGCTGAGCCGCTCTTCGTAGAGGTGCATGACCGCATCCTGGCAGGTCGGCACGGTGCCCCCGGCGGTGGGTTCCCGCCGAAGCGCGATCGGGAGGCAACGCGACGTCGTCGATTTCCGTCCTCGAAGGGGCAAGTGGGGCACGTGAGTTCGGTTGCGTGTCCTGAGGAGAGTGATGACGAGGAGGACCCCTTTGAGACGTGTCTCACGAGTGGTGACCACAGCACTCGCGGTGCTCACGCTCGCCGCGGTGTCACCCGGGGCGGCGCAGGCACTGCCCTTCGCCGACCCGCCGCCGCCCGCGCCACCCGCATCCGCCGGTGACGCGGACGACGACCTTCCGGACGGCTGGCGCCTCGCCGGTGAGGGCGACGGGAAGGAACTGGTCTGGGACTCGCCCGAGCCGGTCCCGATGGGCGACGCCAGGGTCGAGTTCTACTCCGGCGACAAGCTCATCGGCAGGCCCCTGGCCGCGCAGGACCGGCGATCGTTCCGGCTCCCGCTCAACGGCACGGCCGTCGGCCCGGCGAAGAAGCTCCGGGTGCTGGCCGGCGGGCGCCGCCTGGACGAGGCGGGGTCGGCAGGGAAGCCGGACACCCGGCGCCCCGCCACGCCCGCGAACCCCCTGCCCGCGAACGCGGTCGACCCCGGAAAGCCCGGCCGCTACCGCACCGTCACCGGCGAGTACACGCTGAAGTCGGTCCGGCTGCCCGGCTTCCCGGAGCCGGTGGAGATGCAGGCCAACGTGGTCGGCCCCACCGACGCGCCGGGCAAGCGGCCGCTGGCCCTCTTCCTGCACGGCCGCCACTACACCTGCTACGGAGCGGGCGACGAGGACGGCGGAAGCTGGCCCTGCAAGGCGGGCACGAAGCCGGTGCCGAGCCATCAGGGCTACCTCCGCGCCCAGAAACTCCTCGCCTCCCAGGGGTACGTCACGGTGTCCGTCGCCGCCAACGGCATCAACGGACAGGACCACCTCGCCGAGGACGGCGGCGCGCAGGCCCGCTCGTCGCTGGTGCGGCAGCACCTCGCCCGCTGGGCGGACTGGGCCAAGAACCGGTCGGGCGCCCCGGCCGCGGTGCGCGCCGTCGCCCCCGCCGATCTGGACCGCGTGCTCCTCGTCGGCCACTCCCGGGGCGGCGAAGGCGTCAACAGGGCCGCCCTGGACAGCCTTTACCGGCCGCCCGCCGACCAGGACGGCTACCGCGGCCCGGTGCGCTGGAAGATCCGCGGCAACGTCCTGATAGGCCCCACGATCTTCGGCCAGAACCCGGTCCCCGACGTGCCTTCCACGACGATCCTGCCGGGCTGCGACGGAGACGTCTCCGACCTGCAGGGCGAGATCTACGTCGACGGGACGCGCGGCATCAGCCGCGGCACCGCCCTGCACAGCGCGGCGTACGTGGTCGGCGCCAACCACAACTTCTTCAACAGCGAGTGGACTCCGGGTCAGTCGCAGGCGCCCTCCGACGACGACTTCCCGTCCGACGACACCACCGACCCGGTGTGCTCGAAGGGCGCCAAGACCCGGCTGAGCGCCACTCAGCAGCAGACCGTCGGCGCCACGTACATAGCCGCGGCGGCTCGGCTGTTCGTCGCGGGCGACGACCGGGTGCGCCCCCTCCTGGACGGCTCCGGCCGGCGTGCGCCGTCGGCGGACCCCGCGCGGGTGCTGACCCACGCCGTCGGCGCGCGCCGCACGGCCGCGTTCCTGCCGGACGCCTCGACCACGGTCAAGGGCGGAAAGATCTGCGCCCAGGTGGATCCCTCCGCGGCCCGCTCCTGCCTGCCGCCGGGCGCGGCAGGCGCGTCACCCCACTTCGCGAGCTGGGAGGTCTCGCCCGAACCCGGCCGTGACGCGGTGGCGATGCGCTGGTCGCGGGCCGGTGCACCGGTGCGGGTGAGCCCGAAACGCCCCGTCTCCCTCGCGGGCGCCAAGGACCTTGCGCTGCGGGTGATCGTGCCGCCCAACAGCACCGGGACCAAGCTCGACGTCTCCCTCGTCGACACCGCGGGACACCGGGCCAAGCTCGGCGCGGCCCGCGTCGACGGACTGCCGGGCAGTGCGCAGACCGCCTCCTACTGGGGGCGTGAGATCCGCGTGCCCCTGTCGGCCGCGGCCCGGTCGGGGCTCGACCTCAAGCGGGTGAAGACCCTGGAACTCACCCCGCGCAGCCGCTCCGGCAAGGCCTGGCTGATGGACGCCTGGGGCTGGCGCCCCGGCATGCCCGCGGTCAAGGCGGCCGAGCTGCCCCGTGTCGACTTCGGCAGGCTCACCGTCAAGGAAGGCGACTCCGGGGTGCGGACCTACCGCGTTCCCGTCCGCGTCTCCGGCAAGGGCAGCGGCAAGGTCCGCCTCTTCGTGCCCAAGCCCGGCACGGACGAGGTCTCCCACCGCACCGTGACGGTACGCCCGGGCGGCCACGACATCGACGTACCGGTCCAGGTGCGCGGTGACACCCGCTACGGCTACGACGCCATGTACGACGCGTTCGCCAAGTCGGTGCGCGGCGCGGTCATCGGCTCCCACCACGGTGGCGTGACCGCGAAGAACGACGACCCGATGCCCAAGGTCACGGTGAAGCCGGTCGCCGGCCGGGTCACCGAGGGCAAGCCGCTGAAGTGGCGGATCACGCTCTCGGAGGCCGTCGACGTGGACATCATGGGCGGGATCGCCTTCCAGCCGGTCAGCGACGGCGCGGAGCTCTCCACCCTGGACGTGGACCCGCGCTGGCTGCGCGACGAGATCGGCCAGGAGCCCGAACCCGGCCGGGCGCTGTCCAAGCTGGGCGAGGGCGAGTCCCTCTACGTCACGGTGCCCGCGGGCAAGAAGAGCGTCGACGTCAGCGTGCCCACGGTGAAGGACACCGTGCGCGAGCCCGAGGAGTCCCTGAAGGCCCAGCTGTTCGTGTACGACGAGAACTGGGAGCCCCAGGAGGGCCCGGTGTTCACCGGGACGGTCCTGGACGCTCCGTAGCCGCCTGAGGGGGCGGTCAACTCCGTGGCAGGACGCGGAGTTGACCGCCCTCGGCGCGAGCGGTGGCCCGGGCCTGCGTACAGTGCCCCCATGTGCGCCCCCTCGACCCCCGCCGACCTGCAGCTCCTCCGCGCCGACCACGCGCCCGCCCTGCTCGCCTTCGAAGAGACGAACCGCGCCTACTTCGCGGCGACGGTCCCCGACCGGGGCGACGCCTACTTCCGTGACTTCGGCGCACGGCACCGCGCCCTCCTCGCCGAACAGGCCGACGGTCTCTGCTACTTCCATGTGCTCGTGGGCGAGGCGGGCGAGATCCTCGGGCGGATCAACCTGGTCGACGTGGCCGAGGGCAGCGCCGAACTCGGCTACCGGATCGCCGAGAAGGCGGCGGGACGGGGCCTGGCCACCCGGGGCGTGCGGCAGGCGTGCGGCCTCGCCGCTTCGGCGTACGGTCTGACCGGGCTCCGCGCCACCACGACGCTCGACAATCCGGGCTCACGGGCGGTGCTTGCCCGCACCGGCTTTGTGCCCTGCGGCACCATCACGCTCGACGGCCGCCCGGGGACCGCCTACACGCTGACGCTCTGACGTCGCGGCGGGCGGCAGGGGCTGTTGGGCGCGTTCGAGGAAGCGCAGGAGTTCGACGGGGAAGGGCAGGACGAGGGTGGAGTTCTTCTCGGCGGCGACGGCCACCACGGTCTGCAGGAGGCGGAGTTGGAGGGCGGCGGGTTCCTCGGACATCTCGTGGGCGGCCTCGGCGAGTTTCTTGGAGGCCTGCAGTTCGGCGTCGGCGTTGATGACGCGGGCGCGGCGTTCCCGGTCGGCCTCGGCCTGGCGGGCCATGGAGCGTTTCATGGTCTCGGGCAGGGAGACGTCCTTGATCTCGACGCGGTCGATCTGCACGCCCCAACCGATCGCCGGGGAGTCGATCATCAACTCCAGGCCCTGGTTGAGCTTTTCGCGGTTGGAGAGCAGGTCGTCGAGGTCGCTCTTGCCGATGATGGAGCGCAGTGAGGTCTGCGCCATCTGGGAGACCGCGAAGCGGTAGTCCTCGACCTGGACGATCGCGTCCGAGGCGTCGACGACCTTGAAGTAGATGACGGCGTCCACCCGGACCGTGACGTTGTCGCGGGTGATGCCGTCCTGCGCGGGCACCGGCATCGTCACGATCTGCATGTTGACCTTGCGGAGCCGGTCGACGAAGGGAATCACCAGCGTGAAGCCGGGGCCGCGCACATCGCCGGTGAGCCGGCCGAGCCGGAAGACGACGCCCCGCTCGTACTGCTTGATCACACGGGCCGCCGCCGCGGCGTAGACGAGGCAGCCCGAGGCGACCGCGGCGCCTGCGGTGAGGAGCTCCTGAACCATGGCGACCCCCTGAGGTATGAGTCGGCCACTCATTTCACGATATGCCCGCAGATGTCCATCGGTCGAGCCCCGGGCCGCCCCGAACGCCGGTGCGGTCGGTCCGAGCGCGGTCGGTCCGCGCGCGGTCAGTCCGAGCGGGGCCGCGACTCGTGCAGCCGCGTGTGATAGCGGCCGTCCGCCTCGAAGCCGGTGGGATCCTCCCCGGCCAGGATCACCTGACGGACGGCGTCACGCCGCTCCTCGGGGCTGGTGAAAAGCCGCTGCGGATACGTCCGCGCGCTGTCCGTGACCGTGGCGAGGCCGTGGGCGGCGAGGGTGGCGGCGATCCGCCGGTAGGGCACGGTCCGCAGCACGAACGCGCTCACCCACACCGGCAGCCGCGCGCAGTCGAGCAGGGCGTCGAAGGTGCGGTGCGAGATGTAGCCGATACCCCCGGTGACGGTGATCAGCCCGGTGCGGGCGACCGCGCGCCGGAGCGGGGGGCTGGGCGGGTGCCGCTCCAGGTTCTCCGCATACGCCTCGTCGAGCAGCCCCACGTCCAGCGCGTAGCGGGTGGCGTTCTCCGCGGTGTCGAGCCCGATGACCGGGGTGGCGTCGGCGCGCCGCCGCGAGGCGTAGAACTCCTTGTCGCGCTCGACGAGTTCGGACCGGCTGAGCTCGGCGGTCCCGTCGGAGGTGTAGTGCGCGTACAGGTCGGCGAGCGTGAGGTCGTGGTTGAGCAGCGCCGCGTTGATCCCGTACGAGCAGCACAGATCGAGGACCGTCACCTCGCCCTCGGCGCCGGGCACCTGGGAGCGCAGCGCGCGCGTGCGGCGGAAGACCGCCTGGGCGTGCTGCGGGATCTCGTACTCGTAGGGCGCGAGTGTCCGGAAGTAGCCGCGCGGGTCCGGCTGGTCGTAGATGTCGTCGAATCGGGTCTTGCCCGATGCGGTCCTTGTCCTGTGCCGGTCTGTGGCCATGGAGCACCTCCGGGAACGGGGGGTCGGGTGTGGGGCCGACGTGCACCTCTACCCGACGCGTGCCACCCCCCGATAGACCTCATGGCGGTAACCGGCCAAGGGAGCACCCGGTCGTGGCACCCCGGCGACCGCCTCCCTGGCTACCCTGGAGCCGATGTTCACCTCCCAGGGTCCCACGCTGCGTGAGCTGGCCGTTCAGGCGCTCTCGTCCACCGAGCACGGCTACGACCTGCTCGCCCCGAAGTTCGACCACACGCCGTTCCGTACGCCTGGCCGGTTCCTGACGGCGACGGCCGACGCGCTGCGCCCGCTGGGGCCCTTCGACGCGGGGCTCGACGTGTGCTGCGGCACCGGCGCGGGCGTCGGGACGCTGCTTCCGCTGTGCCGTGACCGGGTCACAGGCGTGGACTTCAGCGCGGGGATGCTGGCCGCGGCAGCGCGGGCGGTCCCGGCGCCGCGGCCGCACGGCCCCGCGGTGGACTGGGTGCGCGCCGACGCCCGCGCCCTGCCGTTCACCGCGGCCTTCGACCTGGCCGTGAGCTTCGGGGCGTTCGGTCACTTCCTGCCCGCCGAGCGGCCCGCCCTGTTCGGCGGCGTCCACCGGGCGCTGCGCCCCGGCGGCCTCTTCGTCTTCCCGATCGGCGCCCCGCAGCCCTTCCGTTCCCCCTGGTACTGGGCGCTGCTCGGCTTCGACGGGGTGATGCGCGTCCGCAACGCGCTGTGGCGGCCGCCGTTCGTCATGTACTACCGCACGTTCGCGCTGGGCGGCGTGCGCGAGGACCTGACCGGGGCGGGCTTCGACGTCCGCACACAGCCCCTCGAGGAGTTCGGGCGGCGCCCCGACGGCAGCCCCCACTGGCGCCTGGTGGTGGCCAGGAAGGTGTGAGGGACGTAGGAATGTCGGTCCCTCCGGAGAGCTGTCCGGCAAGCGGCCGGTGAGCCATGCTCGAAAGCCACGGTCCTCCGTCAACTGCCGTGCAGGAGGTGCTCGATGGGCAACGACCAGGTCGCCGATCCGCCCGGAGCGATAGGCGATGAACCCTTCGTCCGCGGCGCCGATGAACTCCCGGCCCGGGCCCAGGAGGGCTCGCACGGCGAGGCGTGGCACAAGCCGGGTCCGGCCGTCGACCAGACGGTGCCGGAGCCCGCACCGGAGGGTTGACAGCGTGGGCCTGACGATCAGCAACAAGTACCGGACGCGGGTGTACGTCGCCATCGGCTTCTCCGACGACACCTGCCCGCGCGACACCGGTCCGCACATCATGGGCTGGTGGGGCATCGACCCGGGCCGCAGCGCCCTCGTCTACGCCAACGACGTCAACGAATACAGCCCGCTGTGGTTCTACGTCGCCGAAGCCGTGGACAACGGCCCCGTCTGGGCGGGCCAGCATGTCACACAGGTGCCGGACCAGGCGTTCAACCGGTGCTGGCGGCCCAGCGTCTCCGGCGGCAGCCCACGCGGCTTCCGCGAGCTGTACGTGGGCGACCACCAGAACTTCACGCTCAACCTCACCGGGTGACAGAAGGCCGGTGCGTACGTGCGCGGGCCCGGCCTATGCCGTGCCGTCGGCCGCCGCGCGGAGCGCCGCCACGTCGAGCTTCTTCATGCCGAACATCGCCTGCATGACGCGCTGGGCACGCTCCGCGTCGGGGTCGGCGAGAAGCTCGGGCAGCGCGGCGGGCACGACCTGCCAGGACAGTCCGTACTTGTCCTTCAGCCACCCGCAGGGGCCCTCCTCGCCGCCCTCGGAGAGCTTGGCCCAGTAGTGGTCGACCTCGTCCTGGTCGGCGCAGTCGATGGAGAAGGAGACGGCCTCGTCGAAGGTGAACTCGGGGCCGCCGTTGAGCGCGAGGAACTCCGCTCCGTCGAGCTTGAACTCCACGGTCAGGACGGTGCCCGCCGGACGCGGACTGCCCTCTCCGTAGTACGTGACGTTCGTGATCTCCGAGTTCGGGAAGACCGAGACGTAGAACTTGGCGGCGTCCTCGCTCTGCGTGTCGAACCAGAGGTTGGGCGTGATCCGGGGCATGGCTCTCTCCTGTCGTCGGCGCGGCGGTCCTCTCCGCCTCTCAGTTAGGACCGTCGCACCGCCCGGAACTCATCGCCACACGGACGCCGGTTCACCCGGCCCCGCGGACGGCGGGCTCCCGCTCCAGACGGATGCCGAAGTGCCGCTCGTACGCGGCGAGCGCCGCCTCCTCCGTGGCGAGCTCGGTGACTTGCCGTTCGCCGTCGACGGTGGTGGTGAGGGTGCGCCCGCTGAGGGTGACACGGCCGTTCTCCGTGATCAGCGAGCAGACCAGGGACCGTGTGAAGTGGGAGTCGGGCGATGTGCGGTGGTACCAGGCACCGGCGAGGAAGTCGGCGAGCTCGCGCGGGCGCGGCTCCACCAGGTACTGCGGCCTGCCGTCCTTGATGACCTCGACATCGCCCTCCGGGGTCTCCAGGAGCCGGAACGTGCCGCCCGGGTCCTTCTGCTCGCCCCGTTCCCCGAAGGCGAGCGGCAGGTGACTGTGCGTGCCGAAGCCGATGTCCGCGAGCCAGTCACCGCCGTCCTCGGTGCGCACGCGCAGCGCCAGATGGTCGTACGGGATGCCGAGCCGCCCCGTGTCGTCGTACACCCGGGCCTGGACGCGTGTGACACCGAAGCCGAGCGCGTCGAGCAGGGCACCGAAGGCGCCGTTGAGTTCGTAGCAGAAGCCGCCGCGGCGTGCGTCGACGACCTTCGCCACCAGGGCTGTGTCGGTGAGCTCGATCTCCTCTCCGAGGTGGATGGAGAGATTCTCGAAGGGGACGCTGCGCAGATGCGCGAGGTGCAGCTCGCGCAGGGCCTGCGCGGTGGGCGCCGCGGGGCGGCCGGCGCCGATGCGCCGCAGGTAGGCGTCGATCTGTTCGGAGTGCATGCGATCAGTCTGGTGGAGGTGCCGTGCCGGGACCACGGACCGTGGTCGGCCGTCGACCGCGTCGTCGGTCCTAGGGCCTGCGCCCGATCAAGTCCCGCCCGTGGCCGTGCCCGGCGCCGTCACCCTTCATGGCGCACGAGGAGCCCGAGCAGGCCGCGCGTGAACTGCGCACGTTCTTGTGCCCCTTGAGGTCCGAGGGCTGATCCGAGCCCGACTTCGCTGCGCCCCCGTGGCCAGCGACCGCGGGGGCTTCCGCGTTCCCCGGCGGCCCGTACACACACTGGGTACGGTGTACGCTTTTCTTTCGCCCGAACCGACAAGGAGTGCTCAGTGACGGCCATTCCCGCCGACAGCCACCACGTCATCCAGGTACGCGGAGCCCGCGAGAACAACCTCAAGGACGTCTCCGTCGATCTGCCCAAGCGGCGGCTCACCGTCTTCACCGGAGTCTCGGGATCAGGGAAGTCCTCGCTCGTCTTCGGCACCATCGCCGCCGAGTCGCAGCGCCTGATCAACGAGACGTACACCGCGTTCATCCAGTCGTTCATGCCGAGCCTCGGCCGCCCCGACGTCGACGCGCTGCGCAATCTCAGCGCCTCGATCGTCGTCGACCAGGAGCGGATGGGCGCCAACGCGCGCTCCACGGTGGGCACCGCCACCGACGCGTACACCATGCTGCGGATCATCTTCAGCCGCCTCGGCGTCCCCCGCATCGGCACATCGGGCGCCTTCAGCTTCAATCTGCCCGACGGCATGTGCCCCGACTGCGAGGGCACCGGCGAGGTCTCCACCGTCGACGTCGACCGGCTCGTGGACCGCGAACTCTCCCTGAACGAGGGCGCGATCACCGTCCCGTACTACGCGGTGGACTCCTGGAGCTGGCAGATCATGGTCAACTCCGGCTTCCACGACCCCGACAAGAAGCTCAAGGACTTCACGGAGCAGGAGTGGACCGACCTCCTCCACAAGGCCCCGGTCAAGGTGAAGGTGGGGTCCAACGGCTTCACGTACGAAGGCCTGATCGCCAAGATGCAGCGGACCTGGCTCGCCAAGGACCGCGCGTCGCTCCAGCCGCACATCAAGGCCTTCGTGGACCGCGCGGTCGTCTTCGCCCGGTGCCAGGGCTGTGCGGGCACCCGGCTCAACGCGGCCGCGCTCTCCTCGAGGATCGACGGCCGCAACATCGCCGAGTGCTCCGCGATGGAGATCAGGGATCTCGCCGCGTTCGTCCGCGGACTCGACGACCCCGCCGTCGCCCCGCTGATCGCGAGCCTGCGCGAACTCCTCGACTCGCTCGTCGAGATAGGGCTCGGCTATCTGAGCCTGGACCGCACCTCGGGCTCGCTCTCCGGCGGCGAGGCGCAGCGCGTCAAGATGGTCCGCCACCTCGGCTCCAGCATCACCGACGTGACGTACGTCTTCGACGAACCGACCATCGGACTGCACCCGCACGACATCCGCCGCATGAACGACCTGCTCCTGCGGCTGCGCGACAAGGGCAACACCGTGCTCGTGGTCGAGCACAAGCCCGAGGTCATCGAGATCGCCGACCACGTCGTCGACCTCGGCCCCGGCGCGGGCGAGGCGGGCGGGGAGATCCGCTACAGCGGTGACGTGCCGGGGCTGCGCGCGTCCGGCACGCTGACCGGACGCCACCTCGGCCACCGGGCCCGGCTGCGGGAGACCGTGCGCACCCCCAAGGGGCAACTGGCCATCAAGGGCGCCGGCCTGCACAACCTGAAGGACGTCGAGGTCGACATCCCGCTCGGCGTGCTCACCGTGGTGACCGGCGTCGCGGGCTCCGGCAAGAGCTCGCTGATCCACGGCTACCTCTCGGGACGGGACGGCGTGGTGGTCGCCGACCAGTCACCGATCCGCGGCTCGCGCCGCTCGAACCCGGCGACGTACACCGGACTCCTCGGCCCGATCCGCACCGCCTTCGCCAAGGCCAACGGCGCCAAGGCGGCGCTGTTCAGCGCCAATTCGGCGGGCGCGTGCCCCGCCTGCAACGGGCTCGGACTCATCTACACCGACCTGGCGATGATGGCCGGGGTGGCATCCGTGTGCGAGAAGTGCGAAGGGAAGCGGTTCACCGCGGAGGTGCTCACCCACCGGCTGCGCGGCAAGGACATCAGTGAGGTCCTCGGCATGTCGGTCGCCGAGGCGCACGACTTCTTCGCCGTCGGACAGGCGCACACGATTCTCGGCCGTCTCTTCGACGTCGGCCTCGGCTATCTGCGTCTCGGCCAGCCGCTCAACACCCTCTCCGGGGGCGAGCGCCAGCGGTTGAAACTGGCCATCCACATGGCGGAGAAGTCCTCGACGTACGTCCTGGACGAGCCGACCACCGGACTGCACCTGGCCGACGTCGACAAGCTCCTCGCGCTGCTCGACCGGCTCGTCGACGACGGCAACTCGGTGGTCGTCATCGAGCACCACCAGGCCGTCATGGCGCATGCCGACTGGATCGTCGATCTCGGTCCCGGCGGTGGTCACGACGGCGGGCGCGTGGTGTTCACCGGCACCCCCGCCGAACTCGTCGCCGGGGGCGACACCGTCACGGCCCGGCACCTGCGCGAGTACGTGGCGGGATGAGACGTACCTGCCGCGGCCCGACACCGGGCCGCGGGAGGGGCCCGCGGGCGGTCGGAAGCGAGGATCCCCGAGGGCAGGCGATGAAGAGGATTCGAAGGTTCCGCGCCAATGACGACGAAAGTGTTGACACGTGACTGCACCCTGTGGCCTAGACAGGGTGATCCGGCCTCCTCCCGGAGGATGACACCCCGTGCCGCGCAGTACAGCGACCGTGGGCCAAGACTCCGGCTCGCAGGCTGACTTCCCGCCCCTCATCGGCAGTGACTATGGAGGGGAATCCTGCTGGACGTCCTGACGTGCACCGATCGCACAGCCAGGAGTTCACCCCTGCCTGCCGAACCCGACGGGAGTCCCTTTCGCCGTGGCTACGTTCCTGTACAAACTAGGCCGACTCGCCTTCCGGCGGCGCCGTTATGTGGCGCTGTTGTGGGTGGCGTTGCTGGTCGGTGCCGGCTTCGCCGCCTCGGCCGCTCCCGCCCCGCCCGCCGACACCTTCTCGATGCCGGGCACGGAATCGCAGAAGGCCTTCGACGTCCTGGAGAAGCGCTTCCCGGACGCGAGCGCCGACGGCGCGAGCGCCCGCGTCGTCATACGCGCCCCCGAGGGCGAGAAGATCACCTCGGCCAAGCCCAAGGCCGAGGTCGAGAAGATGATCTCGGCCATCGGCAAGGGGTCGCAGGTCGCGAGCGTCGACGACCCGTACAAGGCGAAGACCGTCAGCAAGGACGGCACCACCGCCTATGCGTCGGTCACCTACAAGGTGCCCGCCACCGAGCTCACCGACGCGTCGCACGACGCGCTGACCAAGGCCACCGATCAGACCCGCGACGCGGGCCTGAAGGTCGAGACCGGCGGTGACGCCGTCATGGCCGAGCAGGAGATGGGCGGCAGCGCCGAACTCATCGGCATCGCCATCTCCGCGGTCGTCCTGATCCTGACCTTCGGCTCGCTGGTCGCCGCCGGCATGCCGCTGCTCACCGCCATCATCGGCGTCGGCATCGGCATCTCCAGCATCGCGGCGCTGGGCAGTGTCCTCGACCTCTCCAGCACGACGTCGACCCTCGCGATGATGATCGGCCTCGCCGTCGGCATCGACTACGCCCTCTTCATCGTCTCCCGCTACCGGGCGGAGATCGCCGAGGGACGCGAACCCGAGGAAGCGGCCGGACGCGCCGCCGGAACAGCAGGCTCCGCCGTGGTGTTCGCGGGTCTCACCGTCGTCGTCGCCCTCTCCGGCCTCGCGGTCGTCAACATCCCGATCCTCACCAAGATGGGTCTCGCCGCCGCGGGCACCGTCGT
The DNA here is from genome assembly GCF_042740435.1 of Streptomyces sp. NPDC059002. NCBI lineage: Bacteria > Bacillati > Actinomycetota > Actinomycetes > Kitasatosporales > Streptomycetaceae > Streptomyces > Streptomyces sp. NPDC059002. The sequence continues at coordinate 158,690 of NZ_JBHYJI010000005.1, forward strand.
GATCGCCGTCCTCATCGCGCTCACCATGATCCCCGCGCTGCTCGGCTTCGCGGGGCGCAAGGTGCTGCGCCGCAAGGATCGCAAGAAGCCCGCGGGCGCCCTGCTCGACCCGCACGCCAAGCCCAAGCTCGGCACCCGCTGGTCCCGCTTCGTGCTGCGCCACCCGCTGGCCGTCCTGCTGGTCGCCGTCGTCGGCCTCGGCGCCGTGGCCGTCCCGGCCACCAGCCTGGAGCTCGGCCTGCCCGACGAGGGCTCCTCCGCGCCGGACACCACCCAGCGCAAGGCGTACGACATGCTGTCCGAGTCCTTCGGCGCGGGCTTCAACGGCCCCCTGATGGTCACCGTCAGCAAGGACGCCGACGTGGCGTCCGCGGCCAAGACCGTCGGCGACTCGCTCGCCAAGGTCGACGGCGTCGCCGCCGTCACCCCGGCCCAGCCCAACAAGGCGGGCGACACCGCGATCCTGAACGTCGTCCCGGAGACCGGGCCGAGCGACCACAAGACCGAGGAACTGGTCAAGTCGATCCGCTCGACCGCCGACGGCATCGGCGCCGACACCGGCTCCGAGATCCTGGTCACCGGCCAGACCGCCATGACCATCGACTTCTCGCAGACCCTGGACGACGCGCTCCTTCCCTACCTGGGTCTGGTCGTCGGCCTGGCGTTCCTGCTCCTGATGCTGGTCTTCCGCTCGGTCCTCGTCCCGCTCAAGGCCGCGCTCGGCTTCCTGCTCTCGGTGGCCGCCGCGCTCGGCGCCGTCGTCGCCGTCTTCCAGTGGGGCTGGCTCGCGGACATCGTGGGCGTCGACCAGCCCGGCCCGATCATGAGCATGATGCCGATCTTCATGATCGGCGTGGTGTTCGGCCTGGCGATGGACTACGAGGTCTTCCTCGTCACGCGGATGCGTGAGGCGTACGTCCACGGGGCGCGCCCCGACGAGGCGGTCGTCACCGGCTTCACGCACGGCGGACGGGTCGTGGCCGCGGCCGCGATCATCATGATCAGTGTCTTCTCCGGCTTCATCATGGAGAACGACGACATGATCAAGATGATGGGCTTCGGTCTCGCCATCGCCGTCCTCTTCGACGCCTTCGTGGTCCGTATGGCGATCGTCCCCGCGGTGCTCGCGCTGCTCGGCAAGTCCGCCTGGTGGCTGCCGCGCTGGCTGAACAAGATCCTGCCGAACGTGGACGTGGAGGGCGAGAAGCTGCACAAGAGCCTCGGCGACACCATGTCGCCCGGCGCGGAGGCGGAGCGGGAGCTGGAGCCCGTCCGCTGACACACCGTCGGTCCCGTCGAGCGGGCCGGGCGGGACACCCCTTCGGGGCGTGTCCTGTCCGGCCCGCTCGGCCGTTTCCGGGGCTCTCGGCGGGACGCGGGCGCTATGCCTCGTGCGTCTCGTCGTAGGAGGCGCGGGCGGCGGCGATGGCGGGCCGGTGGGCGATCGACCAGTCGGCCAGCTCCTTCACGAGGTACGTGAGGCTGTGCCCCATCGCGGTCAGCTCGTACTCGACCTGCGGCGGAATGGTGGGGTGCACCGTGCGTTTCACCAGGCCGTCGCGCTCCAGGCGGCGCACGGTGAGCGTCAGCATCCGCTGCGAGATGCCGCCGTGGATCCTGCGCTGCAGCTCCTTGAACCGCAGGACACCCGAGGCGAGTTCGACCACCACGTACACGGACCACTTGTCGCCGAGCCGGTCGAGGACGTCCCTGACCCCGCACTCGTCCTGCGGTGTCTCGCAGCTGATCACCGGCTCACCGGCCGCCGCGCCGAGGGTGGTTACCGCGGTGTGCCCTGCAGACATGAAAGTGCCTCCTTACGTGGCCCGATGCCGCCCATCATGATGGTCGTGAAGCCACCGGCCGCCCGGAAGGGCCGCGACGGCGGAACCATCAACCACGGGGGAACCATCCCATGCTCATGATCACCGGTGCCACGGGCGCCCTCGGCACACTCGTCACCGCCCGCCTCGCCGACCGCGACGACCTCGTCATCGGCACCCGCAACCCCGGCCCCGGCGAACGCCGCATCGACTTCGACGACCCGGCGTCCCTGGACTTCACCGGCGTCGACACGCTCCTGATGATCTCCGCGGGGGCCGCGGAGGACGACATCGTCACCGCCCGCCACGAGGCCGCGATATCCGCCGCCGAGAGGGCGGGCGTGCGCCACCTCGTCTACACCAGCCTCAGCGGTGACGGCGACCACCTGACGTACGCCCTGGCCCACCGCTGGACCGAGCGCAGACTGCGCGACTCCTCGCTGCGCTGGACCGTCCTGCGCAACGGCCTGTACGCGGAGTTCCTCGCCGCGATCGCCGCGCCCGGCCCCGACGGGACGATCGCCGCGCCGCTCGGCACCGGACGGCTCGCCGCGGTGGCCCGCGAGGACCTCGCGGAGGTCGCGGTGCGGGTGGCGACGGCGCCGGACGCGCACGCGGGCCGCACCTACGAACTCGTCGGCGAACAGGCCCTGGGCGGCGCCGAACTGGCGGCCGCGATCGGCGGCAGGTACGAACCCGGCGCCCTCGGCGAGACCCGCACGGCCATCGCAGCGGCGGGCCAGGCGCTGCCCTTCCAGGTACCGATGCTGCTCAGCACCTACTCGGCGATCGCCGGGGGCTTCCTGGACGGCACCGCCGTCCGGGACAACGCCCTGCGCACCCTGCTCGGCCGGGAGCCGCGCCCCGCGCTCGCGGCGTACGTCCGGGCGGTGCGGGGCTGAATCCGGCGTCCTGAGATGATCCAGCGGTGCCGAGAACCACGAAACTCAACGTCCTGGTGGGGACGCTGCTCCTGCTCGTCGTCGTGGGCGTGATCCTGGTCGCCACCGTGGGCCGGACGTTCGTGGACGACGTGCTCAACGGAACACGGACCCGCAGCTTCGAGGGCTGCGAGTACGTCGAGTCGAAGACCCCGGTGGACGCCGTCGACGGCGACGCGGGGACGGTGGCGGCGGGCAGGCTCGTGGTCCGCTGCGAGGTGCGGCCCGAGCACTTCAGACTGCGGCTCGCGATCGAACTGCGGGACAAGGACGGCCACTGGCGCACCGCCCCGGACGGCGCCGCGGAACGGGTCGGGGCGCTGGCCCGGCAGACGGTCGACCTGGGACGGTCCGACGCCCCGGGCGCGCAGGACGAGCACTACCTGGTCGTCACCCACTGCGACCCCCGCTCCACCGCACGCCTCGCCTACACGCTGCAGGTCACCCGCGACGGCCGCACCCACTCCACAGGACCGCACCGCACCGCTCCGGTGTCCCTGCGCGAGCACTGCTGATCCCGGGGCGACCCACGGCGGGAGGGCCGGACCCGTCGGGTGACGGGTCCGGCCCTCCCGGTCGGGTCAGACGCGGTCGGCCGCGATCAGGAGGTACTGGAAGGAGCCGTCCCTGTAGGAGTTGATGAACGCCTCCTCGATGCCGGTGACCAGGGACGAGGTGGCGCGCAGCTCCCAGTAGGGGAGGGTCTGCGGGGTCAGGTCGACGACGGCCTGCGGGACGAGCCGGTTGTCGGCCATGGCCTTCAGATACTCCCTGCGGGAGTGGATGTTGCACTCGAAGTGCGCGTTGATCTGGGAGACCCACTTCGAGGGCTGGCCGTACCGCGGGTTCCAGCAGCCGGTGATGGTCACATAGCGGCCGCCGCGCGCGAGGACGCGGGAGTGCTCGGCGAAGAGGTCGTCCAGGTCGACGTACATGCTGGACTCGTTGTTCCAGGAGGCCGCGGCCTGCCCGGTCTCGAAGGGGGTGTCGAGCATGTTGCACACGCGGGCGTGGACGTGGTCCTCGATGCCGAGCTCACGGGCGCGCCGGTTGGCGAAGTCGGCCTGCTTGGCCGAGAGGGTGACGCCCTCGGCCCTGCATCCGAAGCGCTGGTGGGCCATCACCAGCGAACCGCCCCTTCCGCAGCCCGCGTCCACGACCGTGTCGCCGCGCTCGACGGCGCCGAGGTTGTCCAGGAGAACATCGGTCTGCGCCGACTCCAGACGGTGCAGCTCGGCGATCAGCCGCTTCTCGTACGCGCTGTCGTCGGCCGATCCGAGGGCGGAGTGGTCGACGTCGCCGATGCCGTAGTGGTGGTGGTAGAGCCCGTCCACATCGCCGAGCCGAAGATTCACGGGCCTGGCTTCCTGGTCCCAGTAGCGCGCGATGTCACCTTGGTAGGGCGACGCCGGGGCGGGAATGGACAGGGAGACGCCGTTGGCGATTTCGGTGCTGGTCACAGTGCAGTCCGTTCCTTACCAAAAGTCGGGCAGGCTGTATCGGTACGTATTGGTCTGATGCCAGTAGTGGTTGCCGTCGACCCAGACGGCCACGCCCTTGAGGAAGCGCAGCACGTTCGGGACGGGGCAGGCGGCGGCCAGGGCCGCGGCCTCGGATTCGAAGTCGTGCATGAGGTCGTTGTGGACCTCGACCGCCTTGAGATAGGCGTCCCGGTCGGAGAGCCCCTCGCGTTCGGCGATCAGCACCGGCAGATTCAGGTGGCGGCCGGGACTTTCGAGCTCCTTGGTGTAGGAGTACAGGTCGTTCATGAGGGTGGTGGCGTTGCCCGCGAGGGCGATGACGCGCTGCATGGCGGGCTGGGCGTGCAGGTCGGCCGGCAGTTCGTAGCCGCCGACGGTGTCCGTGATCGTGGGGCAGGGGCGGAAGTTGTTGAACTGGCGCATCGCCAGGTACTCCCACACCTCGGGCACGTGCTCCGCCTCGGCCCAGGCGGCCTCGGCGAGATAGCCCAGGTGCAGCCGGGCCATGTCGTGCCGGAACCGGTCGGCCTGAGCGGCGGTGGCCTGCTGGAGGAAGTACGCCATGGCGGACTGGTAGGCCCGCCGGGGCGCGTCCGACTGGAGCGATGTGGCCCACTGCGGGTCGTACTCCTTCGTCGTGTGGACCGGGTCGAGTGCCGTATGGGCGAGCAGGAGACGGCTGCCGAGTCCGACGGGGGTGCCGCCGTGGTCCTCGCAGTAGCAGTCGTCGACCGCGTTCTCCGCGACCATGAGGCGGGTGGCGATCATCAGGTGGTCGACGGTGGGCGCGTCGGGGTGGCAGGCGACCATGTAGCGGCCGACGGAGAGGCCGTCGAACTGCTCCTCCCACTCCGGCGGGACCACCTGCACCTCGTCCACCGCCCAGGCCTTGATCCTGCGGCTGAGCTCCGCCACCCGCACCGGGTCGGGCTCCGGTACCGGGTGGTGGTAGAGCCCCGGGATGGGGGTGCCCGCCACCGGTGCCCCGGTCGGCACGGGTGCGTCGGTCGGCGTGGGCGCGTCGGCCGCCACGGGTTCCGCGGGCGCCGGGGGTTCCGCACGGCGGCCCAGGTGCAGGCCCGCCGTGCCCAGGCCGTTGGGGCCGCGCAGGACGCTTTCGAGGGCGGCGTAGGTCTGCGGACTCGGCGGGCTCGGTGGGCCCGGCGGGCTTGGCAGGCTCGGCGGGCTCGGATGCAGAGGTGAAAGCCCGGGCTCGGGCATCCGTGGCTCCTTGATGAGGTGGAGGGCGCTGATTGCCGCGCCTCGGCGGCGTGGTGGACGTGTGGTGCGGGTGCGCGCCGGAGCGGCGGGCGGCTCCGCCGTGCGGGCGCGGTCGGTCACGACGCACGCGCGGATGCGGACCGCGTCGCCCGCGGAGCGCTCAGCTGCCGCTGCGGGCGATCTGCACGTTCTCCAGGACGCCCAGGGCGTCGGGCAGCAGGATGGCGGCGGAGTAGTAGGTGCTGACCAGGTACGAGATGATCGCCTGCTCGCTCATGCCCATGAAGCGCACCGAGAGGCCGGGTTCGTACTCGTCCGGCAGTCCGGTCTGGTGCAGGCCGACGACGCCCTGGTTCTTCTCGCCGACGCGCATGGCGAGGATGGAGCTGGTGTTCTGCTCGGTGATGGGGATCTTGTTGCAGGGCAGGATCGGCACCCCGCGCCAGGCGGGGACCTGCTGGCCGCCGAGGTCGACGTTGTCGGGGTAGAGGCCGCAGGCGCTGAACCCGCGCCCGATGGCCGCGATCGTCCTGGGGTGGGCGAGGAAGAACTTGGTGCCGCGGCGGCGGCAGAGCAGTTCGTCCATGTCGTCCGGCGTGGGAGGGCCCGAGTGCGGCTGGATGCGCTGCTTGAAGTCGGCGTTGTGGAGCAGGCCGAACTCCCGGTTGTTCACCATCTCGTGCTCCTGGCGCTCGCGCAACGCCTCGATGGTGAGCCTGAGTTGCTCCTCGGTCTGGTTCATCGGCCCGTTGTAGAGGTCGGCGACCCGGGTGTGGACACGCAGGATCGTCTGCGCGACGGAGAGTTCGTACTCCCGTGGGTGGAGTTCGTAGTCGACGAACGTGCCCGGCAGTTGGGCCTCGCCCGTGTGACCGGCCGACATGGCGATCTCTGCCTCGCCGTGCCGGGTCTGCCGGTTGCGGGAGAGCGAGCGGAACCGCTCCAGGTGGGCCTGGAGGCTCGGCGCCGTGGCCAGCACCGCGGCGAAGTCGGCGCGGGACAGGGTGAGCAGGGTGCCTGCCGTCTCCGCGGTGGCCGTGGAGTCCCATCGCGCGTCGGCGTCGAGCAGCGCGTGCTCGCCGAACTGGCCTCCGTCGGCGAGCACGGAGACGGCGACCTCGTCGCCGTACTTGCCGACGGAGCTCTGGTTGATCCGGCCGTGGGCGATCAGATGGATCTGCTCGGCGGGGGCGCCCCGCATGGCCAGGACCTCACCGGCGCGGAAGTCGCGCTGGGTGCAGCGGTCGGCGAGGGCGGTCAGGACGTCGACGTCGTCGAAGCCGCGCAGCAGGGCCAACTCGCCCAGCTCGCGCGGGATCACACGGACATCCGTACCGTCCTGGACGAAGTCGATGTGCCCGTCGCCGACGGTGTAGCTCAGCCGGCGGTTCACCCGGTAGGTGCCGCCCTTGGTCTCCACCCAGGGGAGGATCCGCAGCAGCCACCGGGAGGTGATCTCCTGCATCTGCGGGGCGGACTTGGTGGTGGTCGCGAGGTTGCGGGCAGCCGCAGTGCTGAGGCTGGACTGCCGAGACGGCTCCAGCCGCGGTTCCGGGCTGGTCTCAACGGTCATCGGGGCGAGATCTCCTTAGGTCCGACAGCGATCGATCCGTCCAGACCGGAACGCTAACGACCGGTGTGCCCCGCTCGCCCGGAGAGGCCGATGAGTTACCTCGATGTAGCGATCTTGCTCTCCGGCAGGTTTATCCGCACAGCCGACGGTCCGACTGTGCGATCGATCATGTGTCCGAGAGTCCTCGTGGAGATCTCTTATCGCGCGTCGTGCGCTGTCGCGTCGTGGCTCGCCGTGTCGTGCGTCGTCGCGTCGCGCATCGTCAGGAGGTACGTCGCCGTGACCGCGACGCCGCGGTCCCCGTCCCGTGTCAGATCGGCGAGGGCGCGGGACGCCGTGGTCCCCGGAATGTCCCCGAGCGCCTGCGTCAGCCGTCGTCGCGCCGACGCGTCGTCGGCGCTCGCGGCGAGGCGGTCGACGAGCCTGCGGGCGATCTGCTCCGCCGGAGCGGGGCTGTGTGCCAGCGCGCTCAACGCGTCGGCCGCATCGACGTCGTTCGTCGCCCCGGCGATCATGTCGACCAGCGTCGGGACCCCGTCGGGCACCCCGCGGGCCCCGAGTGCCAGCGCCGCACACCCGCGGACCACGGCGTCGGGGCCGGCGAGGGCGTCCCGCAGGACCGCGGTCGCCGCATCGTCGGGCATCTCGGCGATGGACTGCACGGCACGTTTGCGCACGTTGGCCGACGGTGAGCCGAGGCCCTCCGCGAGCAGCGCCAGTGCCTCCCCGCCCGACTGCGCAAGGGCCCAGCGGAGGGCTCCGGCGACATGCGGCTCCGCCTCGCTCAGCACCGCCTCGACCAGGGCCTCCACCGGCACGGGAGCCTCGTCGACCGAGGAGAGGGCCGCGCGCTGACGCTTCCCCGCGCTCTCCGACCTGAGCCCCTGGAGGAGCGCGACGGTCTGCAGGACGCTCTCCCAGCCGACCGGTTCCGCGGCGCCGATCCTGCGCAGCCGCGTGAGCAACTCCGTCTCGACTGCGATGCGTTCCTGCGTCTGACGGATGAGGTCGTCGACGAGCCCCGAGGGCGTGAAGCCCGGATCGTCGAGCGCGCGCCCGATGTCACGCAGCGAAAGCCCCAGCGACCGCAGACTCTCGATGTGGAAGATCCGCCGGATGTCCTCGTCGGAGTACTCGCGATAGCCCGCACCGGTACGACCCGTCGGCCGCACCAGGCCGAGCGACTCGTAGTGCCGGAGCATGCGGGCGCTGACCCCGGACCGTCGTGCCACATCACCGATCAACACGGCCCGTCACTCCTCCTTGTCCGCCGCCGTGCCGAGGGCCACGACGCGCTTCGCTTCCTCGATCGCGGCATCGAATCCGGCATCGGGGTCGCGCAACAACTGCTGTGTGGCGAGCGCGTGCTCACGTACGCGAGGGTCGGGATCCGCCGCCGCGGCACGCAGCCTGGGCAGGATCATCTCACCGAGCGCGATCAGCGACCGGCTGAGGCTCAGCCGCATCTCGCGGTCGCCGCGCCCGAGCTGGGTCGCCAGCACCCCTGCCAGCTCGGCCTCCTCCCCCTCGGGCACCAGGACGACCGCGGCGCGCCAGGCGCTCCGCGCCACCTCGTCGTCGGCGTCGGTCAGCAGGGCCCGGGTGATCGCCGGCCACGCCTGCCGGTCGCCGATCTTGGACAGGGTGTGCAACGCCTGGCTGCGCGCCTGCGCACGCTCCGAGCGGAGTTCGTCGAGCAGACCCGGGACCGTCATGGCTGCTGCATGGCGGGTGAGCGCCCACGTCAGCATTTCGCGGACAAAGAACTCGGGTTCGATCGCGCAGCGCTCGATGAGCTTGGCGACGAACCGCGGGTCGGGGGCCGAGCCGACCGCAAGGGCCGCCCGCAGCCGCACCGACCCGCGACTGTCCTCCAGCCACTGAAGGGTGCGCGTGGTGTCCGTCTCCTGTGCCGACATGGTCATGGGGACCACCTCCTTGGCCACAGTGAAGACCTTGTCACTGTGTCAAGGTCAACCAGAGGCACGCCGCCCTCGCCCCCCTCCGAGGCGCTGGACGCGGTCAGTGGCGGTCCGCGTAGACCATCCAGACCTGGCCGGGGGCGAACGGCATCGGCCTGCCGTCGGCGAGTGTGAAGGACGTGCCGCCGGTGACCGCCGACCGCTTCCAGCGGGTGGGGTAGCTCTTGCCGTCGCGCAGCACGAGTGCCTTGCCGCTGCCGACCGTCTCGATGTACGGCGTCACCGCGCCGTTGACGTCCTTGTAGCGGGAGGGGCGCATGGTGACGTACTGGATCACGATGGTCCGTGCCCCGAGCCGCGCCCCGGACGTGCTGCGGGCCGGGGCGCCGTCGAAGGACGCGAGCCAGCGGCCCTGCCGCGGCGCCCAGCGGAAGGTGTGGCTGGCCGAGGCGTAGCTGACGGTCCTGCGCTCGGTGGGGGTGCCGCCCGCGGGGGCGGGCCCGAAGCGGAAGCCGATGTCGGTGGGGCGGTCGGCCCGGGGCGCGGTGCGCATCAGCGCCTTGGGGCGCAGGAAGAGGTTGTGCGGGGCGGGCCGGTAGCCGTTGCGGAAGTAGGCGCCGGGGACGCGGCCGTGCGGGCGGGCGTAGAGCGGGGAGTTCCTGAGGACCTTCTGCAGCGAGCTGCGCACCCCGGAGTAAGAGAGGGCCGGGCGGCCGAACTGGCGCAGCAGCTCGATGTCGGACTCGCGCGCGCTGCGCACCGGCCCGACCGTCCTGGGCAGTCTGCTGGAGTACACGCCCATCAGGCGGCTCATCCCGCCCTCGACCTTCTCCACGTAGACGATGTCCGCCTGGTCGAGTCCGGTGTGCGGCCGGGCCCGTCGCGCGTTGTCGAACTTCACCGCGAGGACCTGGCCCTGAGGTGCCATCAGGCCGGTGAAGGGCGAGCGGGCGCGGGGCGGTGGGGCGTCCGCGCCCGCGGGGGCGGTCGCGTGGGAAGGGGCGCCCACGGCGAGCGCGGCCGTGGCGGTCAGCGCGAGTGCTGCGGCGCGGATGCGGGTGCGGGTGCTGCGGCGGGACCGGGCTGTCGTTGGTGCCATCGCGGCGTCTCCATTCGTGTCCGGGCACGGGTGTCCGTGCGGGGAACCTGTCGTCGCCGCGGCGCGGCAGGCGCAGTCCTACCTCGCGAAGGCACCGCACGAATCACCGCTGGGGCCATCCAACCGGCCACGTCACTCTTTCCGGGGGGCGCGCCGCGTGGCTCCGGCGGGGGAGAGCCGGCCGTACCGCGGCCCTAGGGGTGCGCGACCCGCAGCAGCAGGGCGTGCAGCGTCTCGCGTTCCTCCGCCGAGAGGGGCGCGGTGAGTTCGTCGGTGATCCGGTGGCTCATCTCGTCGCTGTCGCGCAGGTGGGCGCCGCCCTTGTCGGTGAGGACGACGATGCGGGTGCGGCGGTCGCCGGGGGCCGGGCGGCGTTCGACGAGGCCGAGGCGTTCGAGGTCGTCGACCAGGCCGACGATGGCGCTCGGGTCGTAGCCGAGCGCGGTGCTCAACTTCCGCTGCGGCGCGCCGTCGACGGTGGCGAGGTAGCGCAGCAGCGCGTAGTGGCGCAGCCGCATGCCCGACTCCTGGAGTGCGGAGTTGAAGAGCTGCCCGGAGCGCAGGCCGAGCCGGTAGAGGAGATAGCCGGTGTCGGCGTGCAGCTCGCGCATCCACGGCTCGTTCGCGTCGACGGGCTTGGCGGGTGACGTCGTGGAGTGCGGGCTCCTGGAAACGGTCATGGGTCCAGCATGCCTCACCATTAAGTGCGACGACAATCATTGACGACGACAATGATGTGTCTTAGCTTCCTTCCGGAGGCCGGTCCCGATCCCGGCCTCGATCACGGCTTCGGCCGGTCCGTACTGGTTCACGCCGGTCCGTTCCGGTCCATTCCGAGCTGCTTCTTTGCCGTTGAACTCCCTGTTCAGCGCTGCCATTTACCTGTCTGTACGCCGTTCTGCGCGTCCGCCGAAGGGAACCCCCATGCCTGATCCCGCCATCGATCTCACCGGCAAGGCCGCCGTCGTCACCGGCTCGGGCCGGGGTCTCGGCCTCGCCTACGCCACCGCGCTCGCCGCGTCCGGCGCCGCCGTCGTGGTCAACGACGTCGACCCCGAGGCCGCCGAGCGGGCCGCCGCCACCCTGCGCGGCCAGGGCGCACGCGCCGTCGCCGAGGCCGTCGCGGTGGGCACGTCCGAGGCCGCCGACCGTCTGGTCGCCCGCGCCGTGAGCGAGTTCGGGCGGCTCGACGTCCTGGTCACCAACGCGGGCATCCTGCGCGACCGCGTGCTGTGGAAGATGACCGACGAGGACTTCGACGCCGTCGTCGCCACCCACCTCAAGGGCACTTTCACCTGCGCGAGGGCCGCCGCCGTCCGCATGCGCGAGCAGGGCGAGGGCGGCAGCCTGATCCTGGTCGGCTCCCCCGCGGGGCAGCGCGGCAACTTCGGGCAGACCAACTACGCGGCCGCCAAGGCGGGCATCGCCGCGATGGCCCGCACCTGGTCGATGGAGCTGGCGAAGGCGGGCATCACCGTCAACGCGATCGTGCCGGTCGCCGCCACCGCCATGACCGAGACCATCCCCGCCTTCGCGCCCTACATCCAGGCGCTGCGCGAACGGGGCGAGGCGCTGCCCGACTTCCTGCGCAAGGGCGAGGGCTTCGGCACCCCCGAGGACTGCGCGGCCCTCGTCCCCTTCCTCGCCTCGGACGCGGCCCGCGACGTCACGGGCCAGTGCGTCGGCATCGGCGGGGACCGGATCACCCTGTGGTCGCATCCGCAGGAGGTCAACGCGGCGTACGCGGAGGGTGGTTGGCGCCCTGAGGCGATCGCCGCCGCCTGGCACACCGGCGTCGGCAGCGTCCCGCAGACCGTCGGGATCCCCGCGCCCAAGGTGCCGTCCGCGCAGACGCCCGCGACCGAGGCGCCGGCCGCGTGATGGGCGGCCCGACACCGTCCCCCGCGATGGACCTCGACCAGCTCGTCGCCATCGACGTCCACACGCACGCCGAGGTCTCCGCCAAGGGCACCGCCTCCCTCAGCGCCGAACTCGACTCCGCCTCCAGCGCGTACTTCAAGGTCGAGGGCGACCGGAAGCCCACCCTGCCCGAGATCGCGGCGTACTACCGCGAACGGAACATGGCCGCCGTCGTCTTCACCGTCGACGCCGAGTCCGCCACCGGCACCGAACCCGTCCCCAACGACGAGGTCGCCGAGGTCGCGGCCGCCCACCCCGACGTCCTCATCCCCTTCGCCTCCATCGACCCCTTCCGCGGCCGGGCAGGGGTGCGGCAGGCCCGGCGCCTGGTCACCGAGTACGGGGTGCGCGGCTTCAAGTTCCACCCGAGCATCCAGGGGTTCTTCCCCAACGACCGGGCGATCGCCTACGCGTTGTACGAGGTGATCGAGGAGACCGGCGCGATCGCGCTCTTCCACACCGGGCAGACCGGCATCGGCGCAGGCGTCCCCGGGGGCGGTGGGATCCGCCTCAAGTACTCGAATCCGCTGCACGTGGACGATGTCGCCGCCGACTTCCCGGACCTCAAGATAATCCTCGCCCATCCGTCCTTCCCCTGGCAGGACGAGGCCCTGGCCGTGGCGACCCACAAGCCGGGCGTCCACATCGACCTCTCCGGCTGGTCGCCCAAGTACTTCCCGCCGCAGCTGGTCCGGTACGCCAACACGCTCCTCAAGGACAAGGTCCTCTTCGGCTCCGACTACCCGATGCTCACGCCCGACCGCTGGCTGGCCGACTTCGCGCGGCTCGACATCAAGGACGAGGTCCGCCCCAAGATCCTCAAGGAGAACGCGGCCCGGCTGCTCGGGCTCAAGTAGGGAGGGCGCCATGCGTAACGAAGGAATCGGATCCTGGCCCGCACGCCGGGCCCGCAAGACCCCGCACCGCACGGCGTTCCAGCACGAGGGGGCCACCACCTCGTACGCCGAACTCCATACCCGCACCACACAACTGGCCCGCGCGCTACGGAAGTCGGGCGTGCGGCGAGGCGACAGGATCGCCTACCTCGGCCCCAACCACCCCGCCTTCCTGGAGACGTTCTTCGCCGCGGGCGTGCTCGGCGCGGTCTTCGTGCCGCTCAACACCCGCCTGGCCGTCCCCGAACTCGAGCACCAGCTCGACGACTCCGGTGCGGCCACCCTGATCCACGCCCCCGCCCACGCCGAGGCGGCCGAGCGGCTCACCGGGCTCGCGCCCGCCCTGCGCACCCGCGTCGAAGTGGGCCCGCGCTACCAGGAGTTGATCGCGTCGGCCGTCCCCGACCCGCTCGACGAGGCGGTGACCGGGGACGACGTCAGCATCATCATGTACACCTCGGGCACGACGGGCCGCCCCAAGGGCGCCATGCTCACCCATGCCAATCTCACCTGGAACGCCGTCAACGTCCTCGTCGACACCGACCTGACGGCCGACACCACCGCCCTCGTCACGGCCCCGCTGTTCCACACGGCGGGCCTGAACATGCTGACCCTGCCGACCCTCCTGAAGGGCGGCACCTGCGTCCTCGTCGAGTCCTTCGACCCCGAAGCGACACTCGGCCTCATCGAGCGGCACGCCGTCACCGCGATGTTCGGGGTGCCCACGATGTACGAGCAGATGGCGCGCCAACCCCGCTGGGACGTCACCGACTTGAGCACCCTCGCCGTCCTGATGTGCGGCGGCGCCCCCGTCCCGGCCCCGCTCATCGCCGCGTACGCCGAGCGCGGCCTCGCCTTCCAGCAGGGCTACGGCATGACCGAGACGTCACCCGGCGTGCTCTACCTGGACGCGGAACACGCCGTCAGCAAGGCGGGCTCGGCCGGGGTGCCGCACTTCTTCACGGACGTCCGCGTGGTCCGCCCCGATCTCACGGACGCGGAGGTGGGGGAGGCGGGCGAGGTCCTGGTGGACGGCCCGAACGTCATGTCCGGCTACTGGGGCCTCCCGCGGGAGAGCGCCGCCGCCTTCGCCGACGGGTGGCTGCGCACGGGGGACGCCGCGCGCCGGGACACCGACGGGTACATCACCGTCGCCGACCGACTCAAGGACATGATCATCTCGGGTGGCGAGAACATCTACCCGGCCGAGGTGGAGAGCGCCCTGCTCGCCCACCCCGACGTCGAGGAGTGCGCCGTGATCGGTGTGCCCGACGAGAAGTGGGGCGAGGTGCCGCGCGCGGTGATCGTCGCGCGCGAGGGAACGGCCCCCGACCTCGACGACGTGCTCGCCTCGCTGGCGGGGCGCCTCGCCAAGTACAAGATCCCGAAGTCCGCGGTACTCGCCGACGAGCTGCCGCGCACCGCCTCAGGGAAGCTCCTCAAACCCGCGCTGCGCCGCCGCTACGGCGCCTCCTGAACCGCACCCGCCTCCCTCAATCACGCCTGGAAGAAGGACACATGAGCACCACCACGACCACCGTCAACGGCCTCGACGAGCTCAAGAAGCTCGCCGGGAGCGACCTCGGCGCGAGCGACTGGATCGAGGTCACCCAGGAACGGATCGACACCTTCGCCGACGCCACCGGCGATCACCAGTGGATCCACACCGACCCGGCACGCGCGGCCGAAGGCCCCTTCGGCGCCCCGATCGCGCACGGCTACCTCACGCTCTCCCTCTTCATCCCCCTCTTCACCGATCTGCTCGACGTCCAGGGCGTCACGACGAAGGTCAACTACGGCCTGGACAAGGTGCGTTTCCCCGCACCCGTGAAGGTCGGATCGCGCATCCGGCTGCGCGCCGTGCTCGCCTCCGTGGACGAGGTGCGGGGCGGCGTGCAGATCGCCGTCGACGGCACCGTCGAGATCGAGGACGCCACCAAGCCCGCCTGCGTCCTGCGCAGTCTGTCCCGCTTCTACAACTAGGGCCTCCCCACAGCGTTGCCGCCCCCCTCCGCCGTGCATCTGCACGCATCAGACCCCGCCCACCAGCACCGAAGAGTGGGCGCCACCCGCACGCGGCCTGATCCGCCGGACAGGCCCTGGCCGCCACGAGGAGCAGTCATGCCCGACGCCCCACCGGCGCAGCGAAGTACCCCGCAGCTGCGCAGGGTCGCCCTGTCCGGTCTGCTCGGCACGGCCGTGGAGTTCTACGACTTCCTGGTGTACGGAACGGTCGCCGCCCTCGTCTTCGGCGACCTGTTCTTCCCCGAGGCCGACTCCGCGGTCGGCACCATCGCCGCGTTCGGCACCTTCGCCGCCGGGTACGTCGCCCGCCCGCTCGGCGGCATCGTCTTCGGACACTTCGGCGACCGCGTGGGCCGCAAGTCGATGATGCTCATGACCATGGTCATGATGGGCGCGGGCAGCTTCCTCATCGGCCTCCTGCCGACGTACGACGTCATCGGCGTCTGGGCGCCCGTCCTGCTCGTCCTGCTGCGCGTGGTGCAGGGCATCGCGATCGGCGGCGAGTGGGGCGGCGCGACGCTGATGGTCGCCGAGCACGCGGGGGAGCGGCCGCGCGGCCTGTGGACCAGCTTCACCCAGCTGGGCGCGCCGCTGGGCACCCTGCTCTCCACGGCCGTCGTCACCCTCGTCTCCACGCTGCCGGACGAGCAGTTCCGGGCGTGGGGATGGCGGGTGCCGTTCCTGCTCAGCCTGGTGCTGCTCGCCGCCGGGCTCTACATCCGCCTGAAGGTGGAGGAGAGCCCGCTCTTCGCGGCGGAGCGGCGGGAACGCGGCGAGCGGCCCCAACAAGGCACCGCACGGCCGCCGTTGCTCGAAGTGCTGCGCAGGCCCCGCTCCGTGCTGGTCGCCGCGTGCGTGGGCATCGGCCCGTTCACCGCGCAGTCCCTGCTGACCAGCTTCCTGATCTCGTACGCGGTCGACCACGGATACACGCGCTCGCAGGTCCTGACCGGAGTGACCGTGGCCTCCGCGACCGCACTGGTCATGATGCCGCTGGCCAGCATGGCCTCCGACCGCTTCGGGCGCAGGCCCGTCGTCTTCACCGGCGCGGCCCTCTCCGCCGCCACGGCCTTCCCGGTCCTCGCGCTCGTCGACTCCGGGCGGCCCGGCCTTCTCGTCCTGGCCTGCGTCATCGGCCACGGCATCGCCCAGTCCACGATGTACGGCCCGCTCGGCGCGCTGCTCACCGAGATGTTCGGCACCCGCGTGCGGTACACGGGCGCCTCCCTCGGCTACCAGACGGCGACCCTGCTCGGTGCCGGCTGCTCCCCGCTGGTCGCGAGCGGCCTGCTCGCCACGTACGACTCCAGCACCCCCGTCGCCCTCCTGATCACCGGCGGCGCGGCCATCACGGCGCTCACCGTCTGGCTGATGCGGGAGACGAAGGACGACACACTCGGTGCCCGGCCCCCGAACGGCGCCCAGGAGGTGCCGGGCCGCGCACGTCGGAGAGAATCATGGGCATGGCAGCGCTGAGTGAACTCCTCCCCGTGGCCGCCGTGGTCGTCGACGCCCCGGCGGCCGACTGGCGCGAGGCCGTGCGGCGCGCGGGTGACCTGTTGGTCGCGACGGGCGCCGCCACGGACACGTACACCGCCGAGATGATCGAGAACGTCGAGCAGAACGGGCCGTACATCGTCATCGCGCCCGGGCTCGCCTTCGCGCACGCCAGGCCCTCGCCCGCCGTCCTGGACACCGGCATGTCCTGGGTGCGCCTCGCCGAACCCGTCGCGTTCGGGCACGAGGCCAACGACCCCGTCGAACTGGTCGTGGGCCTCGCCGCCAAGGACGCCTCCGAACACACCGCGGCGATGGGAGCGCTCGCCCGGCTGCTCGCCGACCCCGACCAGGCGCGGGCACTGCGTGAGGCGCCCACCCCGCAGGCCGTGCACGCCCTGCTGAGCGGCGGTCGGCAGGACGAGGAGCCACGGAAGGCGGCGGCCCGCGGCGGCGGCGAGCTGCACAAGATCCTGACGGTGTGCGGCAACGGCGTCGGCACCAGCCTCTTCCTCAAACAGACCGTCGAGGGCGTCCTGGACCGCTGGGGCTGGAGCCGGTCCGTCACCGTCGAGGCGACCGACACCATCTCGGCCAAGGGCAAGGCGAACGAGGCCGTCGCCATCCTCACCTCGCGCGAGATCGCACGGACGCTCGGCGACGTCGGCGTCCCGGTCAAGGTCGTCGAGGACTTCACCAGCACGGCGGAGGCCGACCGCGTGCTCAGAGACACCTACGACGTCTGACGGCGCGGGCAAGGAGAACCACCACCATGGACTGGCTCGTGTCGATCGCGGAGTTTCTCGTCAACGAGATCCTCAGCCAACCCGCGTACCTCATCGGCCTCATCACCGCCGCGGGGCTGATCGCGCTCAAGAAGTCGGCGGGACAGGTCGTCGGCGGCGCCATCAAGGCGACCCTCGGCTTCCTCCTGATCGGGGCCGGCGCCACCCTCGTGGTCGGCGCCCTCGCCCCGCTCGGCGAGATGATCCAGGGCGCCACCGGGGCGCACGGCGTGATCCCCACCAACGAGGCGATCGTCGGCATCGCCCAGGAGAAGTACGGCGCCCGCGTCGCCTGGCTGATGATCCTCGGCTTCGCCATCAGCCTGCTCCTGGCCCGCTTCACACCCCTGCGCTATGTCTTCCTGACCGGCCACCACATGCTGTTCATGGCCACGCTGCTGACCATGGTCCTGGCCATCGCGGGCCAGCCGTCGTGGCTGGTCGTGGTGGTCGGCGGCGTCCTGCTCGGCATCATGCTGGTGGCGATGCCCGCCTTCGCGCACCCCTGGACGAAACGCGTCACTGGCAACGACTCCGTGGCGATCGGCCACTTCGGGACGGCCGGGTACATCGCGGCGGGCGCCACGGGGCAGCTGGTGGGGCGCCGCAGCCGCAGCACCGAGGAGATGAACCTCCCCGAAGGGCTGCGCTTCCTGCGCGACTCGATGGTCGCCACCGCCCTGTCCATGGTGCTGATCTACCTGATCATGTCGCTCGTCTTCCTCGGCAAGGTCGGCAAGGAAGCGGCGTTCAAGGCCTTCGGCGAGGACGGCGCCGCGGGCGCGAGCGGCGTCGGCGACTACGTCATGCAATCCGTCATGCAGGGCCTGCAGTTCGGCATCGCCGTCGCCGTCATCCTCTTCGGTGTCCGCACGATCCTCGGCGAACTCGTCCCCGCCTTCCAGGGCATCGCGCGCAAGCTCGTGCCCGGCGCCGTGCCGTCCCTCGACGCCCCGATCGTCTTCCCGTACGCGCAGAACGCCGTCCTCATCGGCTTCATCTCCAGCTTCATCGGCGGACTCATCAGCCTCGGACTGCTCGCCTGGGTCTTCCACCCGGCCTTCGGCCTCGCGCTCGTCCTGCCCGGCCTGGTCCCGCACTTCTTCACCGGCGGCGCCGCGGGCGTCTACGGCAACGCGACCGGCGGACGGCGCGGCGCGGCACTGGGCGCCTTCGTCAACGGCGTCCTGATCACGTTCTTCCCCGCGCTCCTCCTGAAGGTCCTCGGCGCCTTCGGCGAGGAGAACACCACCTTCGGGGACGCCGACTTCGGCTGGTTCGGCACGCTCATCGGCTACTCCGCCAAGGCGGGGGAGGCGGCGGGCATCGTCCTGATGCTGCTGATCGGCGCGGTCGTCCTGCTCGGGGCGATCGTCGTCCAGAAGCGGGTCGTGGAGACCGGCTGGGACCCCGGCGCCCGGCGCGACGCGCTGCTGCCGCCCGCCGAGACACCCGCACGGGCCGCCGCGAGCGGGGCGGGGGCGGGGTCCCCGGTGACGTACGCGAAGATCGCACCTCCGCGCGGGGCACCGGCACCGCCCCCGCCGCCGGACGACGGCAGGGGCTGAGCGCGGCCGCGGCGGCCGGTGCCGGTCAGCAGTGCCGGTACACGTAGCTGTCCTCGCCGGGGGTGCTGACGTCCCGGTCGCGCAGGGTGAGGGAGAGCTTCTTGCCCCAGGTGCGGCAGGCGGCGTCGAAGGCCTTCGTCTCGTACTCGATGTCGAAGACCTTGCCGTTGTACGCCTTCTCGTAGGCGCCGCACTCCTTGTACTGGGCGCACTCCTCGGTCACGGCGAAGTCGAAGCCGATCCTGCGGCGCTCGCCGATGAGATCGGTGGTGTTCTTCTGCGCGATGGCCAGCCCCCCGCGGTGCGCGCGCTCGGCGAGCAGGCGGGCGAAGGCCGCCGCGTCGTCCGCGGTGAGCAGTCCTTCGGAGCGTTCGTAGGAGTCGAGGTTGTCGGGCTCCACCGCGTCGAAGCCCGCGGTGCCGCAGCCGTCGATCCAGCGGCCGACGACCTCGGCGAGCGCCGCGCGCTTGTCCGCGGTGGAGATGTCGAGCAGCGGTTCCTTCCAGTCCTCGTCGACGACGGTCTCGCCGTCCTTGTCGCGCAGCACCAGGTCGGGGTGCTCGCGCTGCCACCAGCGCGCGGCCTTGGCACCCGGCTGGGCCTGGAAGGCGTTGACGTAGCAGATGTTGTAGCGGCCGGGTACGGGGTCCGCGGTGCGGTCGCGCGAGACGGCGCGCACCTTCGCGGGCGGCGGATAGGCGCCGCCCAGCTGGTAGTCGAAGGCGGCGTCGACCGGCGGCTGCCGGACGGTGTCCCCGGCCGGTTCGGCGGCGGAGCAGGCGGCGAGCAGGGTGAGCAGCAGCGCGCCGCCGACGCCTGCTCGAAGGGTCCGCGTGGAGCGGTTTGTGCGGGTACGCCACTTGATGCCGGTCACGGATCAAGGATCGCACCAGGGCTGGTGCGGGGTTACGGCAGGCCGAGGACCTTGGACGTGTGCTCGGCCATGCCCGCCTCGCCCGCGGCGTTCGGGTGCACGGGGACGTAGTCCGTGCCGAACAGGACGGGCTCGATCCAGCGCTGGTCCGCCGGGCGGCAGGCGTCGTGGGCGTCCGAGGCCGCCGCCATGTCGACGAACGTCGCGCCGCTCTCGCCCGCGGCCCGCTCGGCCGCGCCGTTCAAGTGGGCCTGGAGATCGCGGAGATAGGGCACGTCGCCCTCCGCGATCGGCATCTTCGCGAAGCAGCCGGGCACCGCCTGCGCGGGGGTGATCCACGGGTAGCCGAGGATCGCGACCTTCGCCTTCGGGGATCTGGTCTTGATCTCGTTGAGCGCGGCCTTGAGCGCCGGATAGGTCTTCGTGTCGATCTGGTCCTTGAAGGAGTTCCCGTAGAGGGTCTTGCAGGGGCTGCCCTGGCCGCCCGTGGCGATGCCCGCGCTGCCGCAGGCGAGGATCGCGCTGATGAATGTGTTGTTGTCGTTGCCGCCGATGGTGAGCGTCACCAGGTCGGTGTCTGCGCTCAGCGCGTCGAACTGCGGGGCCACACCCGGGTATGGGGACTGGGTGAAGTCCTTGGTCTGGGCGCCGCCGCAGGTCACGTCCTTGAGGGTGGCGCCGGTCGAGGCGGCGATGAGGTGCGGGTAGTTCTTCGAGGTGCGGGCGCAGATCAGGGGTGCGGCAGGGTCGAGGGGCAGGACGCCCGATCCGGCGCTGTAGCTGTCGCCGAGGGCCACGTACCGCAGGGGCGCGGTCGGCTCGGCGGCGGCCGGTGCCGCGCCGAGACCGAGGGCGGCGAACGAGGCGGCGGCGACGGCCGCCGCCGCGGTGCGATGCTGTGCGGGCATCCGCATGAGCGTTCTCCTCCGGGCGGGATCGGTGAGGGATCCGGGGCCCGGCAACGTAATTCACTTCTCGACCGCCCACTACGCCTGTGGATGCGCGTCCTGGTGAGGGGATTTGGCATCCGTGTGACAAGGGGGGCGGGGCGCGCCGCGCGGTGGATCAGGCGTTCCCGCGGGTGCCGAGCCGGTACAGCTCCGCGTAGAGGCCGCCGCGGGCCAGCAACTCCGCGTGCCCGCCCGTCTCGTGGACCCGGCCGCCGTCGAGCACCACGATGAGATCGGCCGTGCGCACCGTCGCGAAGCGGTGCGAGACGAGGACGGTGACGGGCGGCGTGGCCGAGGCGCGGGACGCGGCGGTGTAGCGGGCGAACAGCTCGTGCTCGGCGGCCGCGTCGAGGCTCGCGGCCGGCTCGTCGAGGATCAGCAGCGCGGGCCGCTCCCGCATCGTCGTACGGCTCATCGCGGTCTGCTGCCACTGGCCGGTGGAGAGGTCGACGCCACCGGGGAACGAGGGGCCGAGCTGGGTGTCGAGCCCGTGCGGCAACTGCCCGGGGAGCCCGGCGCCGCCGCCCCTGGCCAGCGCGTCCGTGACGGCTCCGGGGAGTTCGGCGCGGGGCAGGTCGCCGATGCCGACGGCCGTGCGCAGCGTCAGTTCGAAGCGCTGGAAGTCCTGGAAGCACGCCGTCAGGGCCGTCCGCCAGGCGTGCACGTCCAGGTCCGCGATGTTCTCTCCGGCGTACGAGATGGTCCCCGATGTCGGCTCGTACAGCCTGCACAGGAGCTTGACCAGAGTGGTCTTGCCCGCGCCGTTCTCGCCGACGAGCGCGAGGACGGTTCCGGCGGGGACGCGCAGGGACACGTCGTGCAGGACGGGGCGGCGCGCGCCCGGGTAGGTGAACGACACGCGGTCCAGGACGAGTTCGGCGCCGGGGGCCGGTGCGGCAAGGTCCGCCCCGGGGGCGGTGGGCGTGTGCTCCGCGCGCGCCGCGTGGTCGGTCAGCCAGAGGAAGTGGCCCGCGGCGCGCAGGGCGTGCTGCAGCCAGGAGCCGAGCGCGACCAGCCCCGAGACGGATCCCAGGAGTTGTGCGCCGAGGACCAGGGTCAGGACCACGTCGCCGGGGGTGCCGTCACCCCGCGCCACCGCGACGAGGGCCAGCAGGACGCCGCCGAGATACCCGGTGGCGAAGACCAGCCAGCCGCCGCCCGACCAGAGCGCGGCCGAGGTGTCGGCCCTGTCGCGGCCGCGGCGGACGGTGTCCTGGAGGGCGTCGTGGCGCCGGGTGAGCTCGTCGGCCAGGCCGTAGACGCGTATCTCGCGCGCCGCGGCGGGGGAGCAGGACAGTTCGAGGAGGGTGCGGCGCAGCCGGTCGGGCTCCGCCGTGTCCCGTTCGGCGCGGCCGACGAGGACGTTGCCGCGGTGGGCGGCGAAGACGGTGGGCAGGGCGAACAGCGGCAGGGCGAGCAGCGCGGGGTGGACGGTGCCGAGCAGGGCCAGCGTCGTGCCGAGGCCGAACAGCGCCCGCAGGTTCTCCACGAGGGCGCCGAAGGCCCCGCCGAGCTCGCCGCGATGGGTGCGCAGCAGCTCCATGCGGTCCAGGTAGTCGGGGTGTTCGTGGTGGGTCAGGGTGGGGATGCCGCCGGTCAGCTCCATCAGGCGCCGGTCCAGGAGCAGGCCGACGTGCTGCTGGAGGTGGATGCGCAGGCCGGACACGAACGCCCCCGCCGAGTACGTCGTGACGACCGCGGCGACGAGCAGCGCGGCCGCCGTCAGAGCGGCCCTGATGTCCTGGCGCAGCGCGGCGTCGGTGGCCTCGCGGATGGCGAGGCCGCTGAGGACCCCGCAGCCGCCGACGACCGGGGCGAGGACCAGGACGAGCAGTGCCCTGCGGGCGTCGGCGCGGAACGCGGTGGTGATCAGGAGGGCCGCGGCCCGCGACCTGGCGCGGGGTTCCCGCGGCGTGTCACGCATGGGTCCCCCCGGCGTATGCGGCGCTCTGCAGGGCGAACGCCCGGGCGTAGCGGCCCTCTTGGGCGATCAGCTCGTCGTGGCTGCCCTGTTCGACGACGCGGCCGCCCTCGACGTAGCAGATGCGGTCGGCGAGCCGTACGGTCGCGAACCGGTGGGAGATCAGGACGGTGGTCAGGCCCCTGGTGAGGTCGAGGAACCGTTCGTAGAGGTCGGCCTCGGCCCGCACGTCCAGGTGGGCGGTGGGCTCGTCGAGGACCAGGACGCGGGCGCCGTGCTCCACCGCGTACAGCGCGCGGGCCAGCGCGAGGCGCTGCCACTGCCCGCCCGACAGGTCCGTGCCGTCGGTGAAGCGGCGCGACAGCGGTGTGTCCCAGCCGTGCGGGAGCGCGGCGACGGCCGGGCCGATTCCGGCGAGGTGCGCGGCCCGCGCGAGGGCGTCGTCGTCGCGCGGCGCGCTCACCGCGCCGAAGCCGACGTTGTCCCGCGCGGGCAGTTCGTAGCGGACGAAGTCCTGGAATACCACCGCGAGTTGGTGGCGCCAGCTGTGTACGTCGAGGTCGCGCAGGTCCGTGCCGTCCACGGTGACGCGCCCTGCCGAGGGGTCGTGGAGCCGGGCGAGGAGCTTGACGAGGGTGGTCTTGCCCGCGCCGTTGGCGCCGACCACGGCGAGCGAACCGGCCGCGGGCAGCCAGAGGTCGAGCGCGTCGAACACCGGACGGCGCGCCCCGGGATAGCTGAACGCCACCCGCTCGAAACGGATCCCGGTCGCGGGCAGCCCGGCGGCGGGCAGCACTCCATTGACGACGGAGTCCCGCTCCGGGAGCGCGGCGACCTCGAGTGCGGGCGGCACGGCGGCACTTGCCCTGGCCAGCGTCCACTGCAGGTCGCCGAGCCAGCCGAGCGCCGCGGTGCCGACGACGGCCTGGAGGTACACGGTCGTGCGGGCCACCCCGATGCCGCCGTGGGCGGACTCGACGGCCAGCGGCACGAGGACGGCCGCGTGCGCCGCGACGAGGAGCAGGGCCGCGGCCACGTCCCTGGCCACCGCATCGCGCCGGTTCCCGCCGATCCTGCCCACCCCGGCGAGCCACGCCCGGGTGAACCGGTCCACCAGCCAGGGCGCGAGGCCGAAGACCCGGATCTCCTTGGCCGCGCCGCCGTCGAGCGCCACACCGCGCAGATACTCCGCCCGCCGCAGCTCGGTCGTCGCACCGGCCTGGACGTCCACCGCCCGACGGACCTCCCGGTCCCGCCAGCGGCCCGACACCGTCCACGCGGCGATCAGCGGCAGCGGCGCCCACCAGTGGAAGCCGAGCAGCAGCACGGCCGATGTCACCCCCGCGGCCCTGGCCGAGAACAGCGCGGGCAGCGCCGTCACCGCCCGCGCCACCGGCAGCATCCCGGTGCCCTGCCCCTGCGCGAGCGTCAGCCGGTCGGCCACCGCGGGATCGTCGAGGGCGGCGATCCCCGCGGGGCGCAGCGATCCGCGCAGGACGAGCCGCGCGGTGCGCGCGGTGACCTGCCTGCCGAGGCGCCCCGCGGTGGTCTCGACGGCAGGCTCCACCAGGACACTGGCCACATAGACGCCGCACAGCACGGCGAACGCCGTCAGGACACCGTGCCCCGCCGCCGAGCCGAGCCCGGCGCCCGCATCGGGCAGCCTGCCCATCAGGACCCCGACGCTCAGCATCAGCACGGGCGACAGGGCGGCATCGATCAGCGCGAGCGCGGCGAGCGCCGCGGTCAGCGGCAGCGACGCCTGGGGCAGCAGCCGCAGCAGGGCGCGCACCGGCGCGGCGGCGCGGCCGCGCCCTCGCGGGCGCGCGGGTCCCCACAGCAGGGCGCGGCGCGTCGGCATCCCTGTCACCGCAGCCCGAAGGCGGCCAGCCAGGTCCGGTCGCCGGACTCCAGGGTGAGCAGCGTGGCGCAGGCCCCGGTGGCGCCGGTCAGCAGCGTGCCGTCGTACGCCGCCAAGTCGGCGACCTCGTCGAGCCGTTCGACGAGGCTGCCGACGAGCCGGTCGCGCAGCGCCGCTGCCCCGGGAAGGTCCGTGTACCGGTCGAAGGCGTCGCACACCAGGGCCAGGCCCGGCAGCCCGTGGCAGATGCTCAGATCGGGCCGGTCCGCCGCCTCGTCGTAGCCGCGCAGGAACGAGTCGGCGGTGTGCAGCGCGAACTCCCGCAGCGGCGCGTCGTCGATGACCCGCCCGGTCTCCCACAGCGCCCAGGCGATCCCCGGCGTGCCGTAGCACCACGTCACGGGGCGCCCCGGCAGATGCGTCAGGTCCCCGGCGGGCGGCCAGGTGATGACGCCGCGCGGGCCCGCGTCGTAGCGCGTGAGATACCAGGACGCCAGGTGGTCCAGCGACCGGGCGATCTCATCGGTGAGGCCGGTCGCGTCCGCGGCCCTGCACAGCGCGGTGGCGACCCCGGCCGCGCCGTGCGCGACACCGGAGTTGACGCGGCCGTGGTTCCAGCCCCGCATCTCCTCGCCCTTGTACCGGCCCACCCGCAGCCCCGGCAGATCGGCGTGCGCGCACAGCGCGGTCAGATGACCCACCGCGTGCGTGACGTCGTCCCGGGTGCAGGCCGGGTCCGCGGCCAGGGCGAGGAGCGTGCCCGCCGTCCCGGTCACCAGGTCGTAGTCGCACCAGGCGAGCCCTTGCGTACGCCACCTTCCCGAGCAGGCCGCGAGTTCCCGGAAGGCGGTGCCCGCGAGCCCGCCGAGCCCGGGCCAGACGGCCGCCGCGCTGCGCAGGCCCAGCAGATAGCCGCCCAGGCCCCAGCCGAACAGGCCCGGGTGGGTGCAGCCCTGGCGCAGCTGCCGCAGCCAGGCCGCGACGGCGCGCGCCGCGGGCGCGGGCGGCGGCTGCCGGGGATCCGCGGCGGTCGCGGCGGCCGCGGTCAGGGCGGCGAGCACCGCGGGGCCGAAGTCGATGCTGTACTCCTCGCCCCGCGCGCCCAGCGGCGCGAGGTCCGCGAACGCCGTCAGGACGCGCGTCGACATCGGGCGCGGCAGGTCGGGGGCCGGGGGCGGGATCCGGTGGGTGGTGGTCATGGAGCGGCGGCCTTTCGCGGAGGAGGAGCGGCGGATGGAACGGCACGGAACGGGGGCCGCCGGTGCCGCGGGCATGGGCGGCTCCGGCGGCCCGTGGTGGGCGGGGTGGGGAGGTACGGACGGCCACTCCGGCGTGGGCCGACGGGTCACCCCGGCATGGATCGACAGGTCGTCCTGTCGCTACCTGGACAAGTCACCTTGTCCCTGGTGGAGGCGCCCCTACTGGGTGCAGGGGCAGGAGCCGGTGCACTTCGTGGCGGCGGTACACCCCTGGGTCGTGCCCATCGTGCCGACCTTGAGGAGCTGCGCCTCGTCGAACTGGATCTCCAGCTGATCGATGAGCGCGTCCACGTCGTCGACACTGTCGAGCCCTTCGAGCACGAAGCCCTCGGTGCCGTTCACGTCGTCCATTGCTGTCACCTCCCTCCTTCCGAGAGGAGCCATGTGCCTACTGAGTGCACGGACAACTGCCCGTGCAGCCGCCGACCTTGGTGCACCCCGAGGTCGTGCCCATCGTGCCGACCTTGAGGAGCTGCGCCTCGTCGAACTGGGCCTCCAGCTGCTCGATGAGCGCGTCCACGTCGTCGAGCCGTTCGACCAGGTACGCGTCGGGTGCGGTCATCTCACCGTCCATCGCCTTTCACCTCCCTTCACTGCGAGCGGAGTTGCACGGCTGCCACCCGTCATCGCGTGACAGCGATCGGGGCTCCGGTCAGGCGGAGCGGGCGATGCGGACCATCAGCTCCGCGGTCACGGGCCCGCCGGAGGGGTCGGAGAGGTCGGCGACGGTCAGCTCGACCGGGGAGGGGAGCATCTCCTCGGCCACCGCCACGCCGCCCGCCGCGAAGGCGAGGTCGCCCATGCGCTCAAGGACGGGCAGCGCCCCGAGGCTCTCCAGGTCGCACGGCAGCGGCGAGTCCGCGCCGGGCGCGGCCGACAGGAAGACCCAGCGGGGCAGCCCCAACCGGGCGCGCAGGGCGGTCAGTTGTCCGGCCCTGTCCAGTTCGGTGGCGCCCACCGTGGGCAGCGCGGTGACGGGAAGTCGCCACTGCGCCGCGGACAGCACGAGCGATCCCGCGACGGTGATCCGGGGCACGTGGTCCCGTTTGGGCAGGGCCGTCAGGGAGTGCCGGAGGCGGCGTCGGCGGGCGGCGTGCTGCGGCGAGTCGCGCAGCAGCAGCGAGGCCACCTGGTCCCAGGGGCGCGGCGCGTTGCGTGCCGAGTGGTAGAGCGGGCGTACGGGTCCCGTGCGGTCGCTGATCACGACCCGCCCGCCCGTCCAGCGGGCGGTCAGCTCGTCCAGCGGCACGAAGCGCGGACGGCCGCCGTACGTCTCCTCGCAGTACCCCGGCAGATCCGGGTCGCCGGTCCAGGAGCCGGTGTACAGCGGCCTGCGCACGGCGTTGGCGGCGAACCGCGACAGGGCGGGGAAGAGCAGCTCGACGGAGGGCACTCCGGTGTCGCGGTCCAGGCGCCGCAGGAAGTCGCGGTACGCCTCCACGTGCGGCAGCGGACCGTGCAGCAGCTCCAGGGCGCCGACGAACCGGGCGTCGTACACACCGGCGGGCGCGATGATGTCCAGGGCCCAACTCCGGTCGGGCAGCGGCCGTACGAGGCAGTCGAGCGGCCAGTCGGGGCGGACCTCGGGGGCGCCGAAGCGGTCGAGGACCTCCGTGCTGATGTCGACGGACCCGGTGCGCGGTGTGCCGTCGATCCGGCGGTCGAGCCAGTCGAGGAGCCGGGCGTACCCCGACCCCGGCGAGCGGGCCTCGGGCCATTCGGCGGCGGGGATGTGCGAGCTCACCGGTGTGTCGCCCTGCGCGGTGATCCGGTCGCGCAGGATGTCGAGGACCGGCCGGTCCCGCCCGTGCAGGAAGGGCGGCGCGGTGCCCGCGGGGCCCGTCGCGGCGTCCTCGTCGATCAGCGCGTGCAGACGCAGGGCCTGCCCGATCGACGCGCGCAGGACCGCCAGGTCCGCGGCGGGCAGGGACTGCGGGGCGCGGCGGTAGACGTCCAGATAGCCGCCGTCGACCCGCTCCACGGGCACCGCCGGATCGGGCGCCGGGCGCTGCCAGCCGTGCCTGCGCTGCGGAACGGGCTCCTGCAGCTGCAGCACCCCCAACTCGTGCAGACCCACCAGGAATTGGCGCAGCACGTCGCTGCGCGTCCCGGTGCCGGACGGCGGGGCGAGGACGGCCTCCAGCTCACCGAGCGGCAGCGCGCCGCCCCGCAGCAGTTCGTAGAGCCGGTTCACCAGCGGGGTGCGCCGGATGCGGACGGGGGTGAGCAGGATGTCGTCGCCCGCCTGCAGCGCCAGGGCCTCCAGGCGGTCGGGTGTGACGTGCAGGAACGGGTTGAAGGAGACACGGGTGGCGGCGGTCGGGGCGGCCGGGCCCCGCTCCTGGAGGTTCTCCCGCCAGTCCGTCGCCACTTCGTCGGTGAGCGTGAACGGACGGTCCGGCGCGGCCGGTCCGTCCGCCACGCCCACCACGGCCACATGGCCGAGCCAGCCGCGCGGGGTGACCTTCACCGCGCCACGGGCGATCATCCGCCACAGGTAGTCCGCGCGCTTGCGCATCTGACGGTCCGTCCAGGGACGTCCCGCGGCGAGTCGTTCGGCCACCTCGATGCCGACCGGCAGCGTGCCGTCCCGCAGGGCGCGCCGGCCGACGGGCGAGCGCATCAGCAACGCGTGGCCCGCCGGTGCCAGGCGGCGCTTCTCCTCCTCGTACCGCCGTGTCACGGCGGTCCGCACCTGCCTCAGCTGCGCCGCTGACGCGTGCGCGCCCAGGAGCACCTGGGCCAGCGGCCCTTCGGGGGACACGCGGCGTGCGACGGCGACGAGGCGCCGGTGGTCGGCGTCGGGGAGCGGCCTGCCGCGGTACAGGCGGCGCCGGGAGGAGAGCGCGAGTCGGCGCTCGGTGACCGTCAGCTGCGGGTGGGGGACCAGCGTCGTGCCGATGACGTCGGCGAGCCGGGCGCTCATCCGGGCGAAGTCGCCCTCGGTGCGCTCCAGTTCGGCGATCAGCCGGAACAGGCCGGGGGAGCCGCCGGCGCACCACAGCCGCATCGGCAGGCCCGCCGTGCGCAGCAGCACCGTGTCCTGGGGCGGCTCGGTCCCGTACGCCCCTCGCCCGGTCACCGGTGCTCCCCGCCGGGACGCGCCGTCAGCGCCTCCGCGATGAGCGTCTGGCGCAGGACCGAGAGGCCCGCCCTGTTCCAGTGGAAGACGATGACGAACGCGGCGGCCTCCCGCGGCCCGATGAGCGCGTTCCCCGCGGTGAAGTACGTCCGCAGCCACCGCTCACCGGCCCGCGCCACGGCCGCCCGGTACTCCTCGACCCGGCGCTCGGCACCGGCGGGCAGTGCGGCGGCCAGGGTTTCCTGGTCCGCCCACGCGGCGCGCAACGCGGCCTCGATCCTGGCGACCTGGGCGAGCGGGCCCGCGGCGCCCGCCGCGCGCAGGCCCGCCGCGTACCTGCGGCCCGTCTGCCGGCGCAGCCGGTCCCACACGTCGAGGTCCTCCCAGCCGACGATCTCCAGGGCGTCGAGGAGGGCGCGCACCATGAGGAGGGACATGGCCCACGCCGGGCGGACTCCCGCTCCCTCCCGCCCGGCGGGGCTGCCGTGCGGCTCGCCGTGGAAGCCGAGCCAGGCCAGTGAGTCGGCGGTGAAGACCCGGTGGACGCTGCGCATCGAGACCGGTCCGCCGAACAGATACTCCTCCGGCTCGTACACCCCGGCGTGCCACTCGTCGATCAGGCCCTCCTGCCGCCAGGTCACCAGGCGCTGGCGCAACAGACCGTCGACGGCGGCGCGTTGGGGCCTGGTCGTCTGCCAGCGCACCCGAAGGCCGGGGTGCTTGTGCAGGAAGAAGAACTCCTCGGCCCGGCCGTCGGCGAGCAACTCGCGCGTCAGGTCGTGCAGTTCGGCGTAGAGGACCCGGTGGCGGCCCCGGGCGGGCGCCACCCCGAAGTGCAGCCAGGCGCCCGGGTGGCGCCGTACGACCGGCGTCACGATGTCCGGCGTGCGCAGACAGCTGAACTCGTCCATGTCCCTCACCCCCGCGAGACGGAACGCGGCGCGCTTGCGGCCGCCCTGTCAGACTGCCGCCGGGCGGGCCGCGGGGGATATGCGTACCTCTGCGTAGCGGACGGCCCCTCCCGGTCCTTGACAGGGCCGGGCCGCCTCCTCTAATCCGGAGATGCGCAGGGAGGGGGCCCACCGTGACCTGCATGTCCGCCCGCGACTACCAGCGGGTGCTCGATCTCACCGTCGCCATCCTCAACAGCCGTCAGGCCACACTGCCCTGGCAGCTGGTCAGAGCGGAGCTCGGCGACGTCCTGGACAGCCCGGCGAAGGTGCTCTTCGCCTCGCGGGGCTGGCCGGACACGCCGGTGCCCTGCCCGCCGCCCACGGCCGCGGTCGACCCGAGGATGCGCGCCCTCGACGTGTCGCTGCACGAACATCCGCTGGTGAGCCACTACCGGCGCACGGGGGACCGGTCGCCGCTCACCGACTGCCAGTTGCACGGCGGACGGCCCTGGCCCGACGAGGCCGCGCAGCAGACGTTCGAGGGCGCCTTCCACGCGGACCACCAGCTGGCGCTGCCGCTGCCCGCGCCCGCCGGGGCCAGTCACCTGATCATGCTGGGCAGGCAGGGCGAGCTGTACGGCGAGCGCGACGTGGAGGTCGCCCGCCGGGTCCAGCCCCTGCTCGCGGCCGTCGTGGACCACATGTCCCACGCCCGCAAGCTGCCGCCGCCCGCGCCCGGCGACAGCCCCGAGGACACCCTGGACCGGGCCGCCGAGTACGGTCTCACGCCCCGCGAGACCGTGGTCCTGACGCTCCTGGCGCAGTCGTTGACCGCCGACACCATCGGCCGCAGGCTCGGCATCTCGCCGCGCACCGCGCACAAGCACCTGGAGAACGTGTACCGCAAGCTCGGCACGGCCGACCGCCTGGCCACTGTGCTGCACGCGCGCGACGTGGGGCTGCTGCCCGGTGTCTGAACGCGGCTTGGAGCGGTGTCACGTGTCAGACGCTCCCCGCCGCCAGGCCCCGTTCGGCGCGGTGGACGAGTGCGGCGATGCGGGTGGCCAGCTCGGGCCACAGCTCCCGGGGGAGGTGGTGGCCCATGCCCTCCAGGACGAGCAGTTCGGCGCCGGGAACGGCGGCTGCCGTGGCCCGGCCCCCGCCCGCGTCGCACACGACGTCGGCGGCGCCGTGGACCACCAGGGTGGGCACCTTCAGTGCCCGCAGCCGTTCGGTGCGGTCGCCCGTCGCCACGACGGCCAGGCCCTGTCGCTGCATGCCGAGCGCGTCGTACCCCCGGTCGAAGACCCGTCCGGCCAGCTCGGACGCGGCGGCCGTGTCGAAGGCGTATCCCGGGGACGCGGCCAGGCGCAGGGCGCGCACCTGCCAGTCGACGAAGGCGTCCCGGTCGCCGGGCGGTCCGCCCAGTTCGGCGAAGACCGTGAAGTCGGCCTCGCCCACGCCGGGTTCACCCGTCGTGGACATCATCGACGTCAGCGAGCGCACCCGGTCCGGATGCTCGACGGCGACCATCTGGGCGATCATGCCGCCCATCGAGGAGCCGACCAGATGGACGCCGGTGAGGCCGAGGGCGTCGAGCAGGCCGACGGTGTCGGCCGCCAGGTCGGAGAGCGTGTAGGACGCGGAGGACAGGTCACCGGCAAGGGCCGCGGGGAAGTCCGGCACGGGGGCGTCGTGGAGGTGCGTGGAGCGGCCGGAGTCGCGGGTGTCGAAGCGGATCAACTGCAGTCCGCGGTCCACCAGTTCACGGCAGAACCCGTCCGGCCAGCTGATCAACTGCGCGCCGGCGCCCATGACGAGGACGACCGGCGGCGCGTCGGGGGCGCCGATGCGTTCGTAGGCGATCTCGATGCCGGACGGGCCGACATTCCGTGCTTTTCGTTCTGCCATGGGCAAAACGCTAGCGGCTCCGGGGGCGGGGAGGATCGAGCCGTGGTCTGACGTTTTTCCCTTGCTCCGCGGGTTACGGTGGAAGTGGCCGAGGATGCCGCACCCCGCTTGCGGCGACGGCCCGCATGGTTCGCTCCACGCTTCTTTCCCCTCACCCGCATTCGTCGATCCGCGCCCGCAGCTCCGCCACGTCCGCGCCGGGCAGTGCGAGCGCCGCGGTGTAGTCGGCGCGGGCGGCGGCCGTGCGGCCGGCCTGCTGGTGGACGTAGCCGCGGTTGTACAGGAGGTCCGGGTCGGCGGGGTCGAGGGCGATGGCGTGGGTGAGGTCGGCGACGGCCGCGCGGTCGTCGCCCGCCGCATGGGCCAGAGTGGCGCGGCCCGCCAGCGCGCTCACCAGGAAGGGATCGACGGCCAGCGCCCGCGAGAAGTCCGCGCGTGCCGCCGCGTCCTCGCCCGAGCGCAGCGCGACGAGGCCCCGCGCGCACAACAGGTGCGCGTCGTCCGGGTGGTGGCGCAGCCCCTCGGCCACCTGGGCCCGTGAGCCCGGCAGGTCGCCGAGCCGGAGCAGCAGCACCACGAGGCTCGCCCGGACGTCCGCCCGTTCCGGTTCCAGCTCGACGGCGTGGCGCAGATCGGCGAGCGCCCCCGCGGTGTCGCCCGACTCCAGGCGCAGGTCGCCGCGGTTGACGTACGACTCCCAGTGCGGCGGGGCCAGTTCGATCGCCCGGTCGTAATCGGCGAGCGCACCGGCCGGGTCGCCGAGGCGCCGCCGCACGTCGGCGCGGTCGAAGTAGTGCTCGGGGTGGTGCGGATCCATCGCGACGACGGCGTCGTGGTCGGTGAGTGCCGCTTCGAGGTGGCCCAGGGCGGCCCGCACCTCGGCCCGGTTGTGCAGGAGCACGGAACGGTGCAACAGGTGTTTGTCGTCCGGGAGTTCCTTGCGCAGCCGGTCGAGCCCGCCCTCGACCAGACGCAGCGCCTCGGCCGGATTGCCCAGGCGCAGCTCCGTGAGGGCGAGACCGTTCTCCTGGAACGTGGTGTGAAAGGCGCGCTGCTCGGGGTCGGGCCAGTCGGTGGCCAGCGCGATGGTCCGCGTGAGCAGCGCCTTCGCCGTGCCGAGGTCGCGCCGCTCCGGCGGGTGGAAACGGGTGTGCAGCATGGCGAGGGCATAGCCGCTGAGCAGCTGCACCAGCGGGTCCGCGTGGCGCTCGCGCATCCGCAGGTGCAGCCGCTCCGCCTCCGCCGCCTGGCCCAGCAGGGTGAGCGCGGTGGTGACTTTGGTGTGCAGGGCGAGCCGGGTGCCGAGCGGCGCGTCGTCCGGTGTGACGGCCTGCGCGCGCCGCGCGAGGTCGAGCAGCGCGTCGTAGTAGCCCATCGCGAGGGTGTGCTCGGTGGCGGCGACGAGTACGCGCCGGGCCGCCGCGGGGTCGCTGCCGCGTTCCAGGTGGTACGGCAGGGCGCCGAGCCCGATGCTGAACTCGCCCTGCTCGTACAGTGCTTGGAGTTCGGCGGCCCGCGCGTCGTGCAGCCGTCCCCGGACGTGCGCGTCCTCCTTCTCGTACGCGGCGCGCTCGACGGGATCGGCCGAGGTGCCGTCGCCCGCCACGAAGGTCCGGGCGAGGGCGGACGGGGGCGGGCAGCAGCGGGGAGGAGCGGACGGCGGCACGGTCCTGCGGTGCGCGTACTGCTCCAGCGCCGACCTCAACTCGGCGGAAAGGCCCGCGTGTTCGCTGTCCCCGGCGCGTACGACGACGGTGATCCGCTCGGGTGCGGCGCGGCGCAGCAGCAGCGCCAGGAACTCCTGGTCGGTCGGATCGGCCGCGTCGACGCGCGCGAAGTCCAGGACCAGCGGCCGCGTCAGGCCGGGATCGGCGGCGTACGCGAGGAGCAGCTCCACCACGCCGTGCGCGAGCCGCCGCGTGCGCGTGCGCGGATGCAGCCGGGTCCGCTCGGCGGGGGCCGCACGGTCGGTGAGGGTGCGGGGCGGTGCGGCGACCAGAGCGCGCAGCTCGGGTGCGACGGCGTGGATCTCCACCCGGTGCCGGTCCGGCAACTCCGGGCGTACCGCCCGCATGGGAGGGACCAGGGCGCGCAGCAGGCTCCCTGTTCCCGTGTAGGGGCCGCGCAGCCGACGGTGGCAGTCGACCGCGACGTCCGGTTCCGGCAAGGGGTCCGGTGTCCCTCCGGCCGCGCCGTCCCCGTCCCCGTCCGGCCCGGTGAGCCACAGGTGCGTGCCAGTCGTGCTCATGCCGCTCGTCCCGTCCTGTCCGTGGGGCGGTCAGCGGAGCGGCAGGACGTACGCGGCGTACGAGGTGAGCCGGATCGTGCCGCCCGGGCGGTACGGAGTGATCAGTTTCATGGCGAGAATCCCCCTTTGTGGTACACGGACTTGTCCACGGATGCGCGCCCTTGACGCAGGGGCGCACGATGTCGTGGAGGCCTCCGTCAGGAGGCCGTTCGCCGCAACAGTGGTGGGGTGCAGGGGCGTACGACATGGGGGCCAGGCCCCCGCATTCCCCGGTTCACCCGGACCGTCGACTTCCAGCGACGGCCCCTGTCGGAGTTGCCGACGGATATTTCGGAACCGTTGAACGCGATGCCCGCGTCGCCCGTATCCACTGAAAGGCGTCCGGGCACGGATGCGGCTCGGACGAGGGTCGTACTTGCAGGGACACACGGGGGATCAGGACGCCATGGACACACACGACCGAACATCGATCATCGGACGGGAGCGAGAACTGGGGGCGCTGGACCGGGCGTTGACCGCTGCCCGGTCCCGCGCGGGACGGGCCGTCTTTCTGGCGGGCGAGGACGGGGTCGGCAAGTCGAGGCTGGCCGCGGAGGTCGCCGAGCGGGCGGCCGCCCGCGGGATGCGCGTCATGCGGGGGCGTGCCAGCGCGATCGGGCAGCGCGTGCCGTGCCGCCCGCTCATCGAGGCCCTGCTCGAACTCTCCCGCGACCGGCGGCTCGACCGCGACGCGGCGGGACTGTGCAGGACCGCGCTCGCCGGCCTCACCGCACGGCGCGAACCCGTCGCGCCGCACGACACCGCGGCCTGCGCGGGCTCGCTCGTCGTGCTCGGCGAGGCCGTGCTGCGCGCGGTCTCGGCGGCCGGACGCGACGGCGGCTGCCTGATGGTCCTGGAGGATCTGCACGACGCGGACCCCGGCACCCCGGCGCTCGTCGAGTTCCTCGCCGACAACATCGCGCACGAGCCCATCACCCTCCTGGTGACGCTGCGCGACGAGCCGTGCCCGGCCCTCGAACTGGCCCGCGCACTCGTGCGCCGCGGCGGCGGGACACTCCTCACCCTCGACCGGCTCGGCCGGTCCGACGTGCGCGGACTCGTCGCGGGACAGCTCTCCGCGGGGCCCGAAGAACTGCCCGAAGGGCTCGTCGACCACATCTGGGAACAGAGCGACGGAAACCCCTGGGCCGCCCAGGAACTGCTCACCCACCTGGTCGACGAGAACCTTCTCGTGTACGACACCGACGGCTGGCGCCTGTCCGGGCGCTCCTGTACGGCCGAGGTGCCCGACGCCCTGGTCGCCGGAGTCGCCCGGCGCGTGGACCGGCTCGGCACCCGTGGCCGGGAGCTGCTCGTGGCCGCGGCCGTCGTCGGCACCCGGTTTCCCGCGCCCGTGATCCAGGCGGCCACCGGCATGGCCGACGACGAGGCGCTCGGCCATCTGCACGCCGCCCTCGCCGGTGGGCTGATCGCCACCGACGAGCCCGCACCCGACTGGTTCGCGTTCCGGCACCCGCTCACCGCACGGGCCCTGCTGCGCACGCTCACCCCGAAGGAACGGGCCGGGGTCGCCCGGCACTGTGCGGAGGCGGTGGCGGACCTGCACCCCCAACTCCCCGCCGGATGGTGCCTGGTGGCGGCCCGGCTGCGGGAGGCGGCGGGGGAGCGGGACACCGCCGCGGGGCTGTACGCGCGGGCCGGGTCCCGCTCGCTGGCCAGGGGCGCCGCGGTCGACGCGTCCGACGCCCTCGACCGGGCCCGCTCCCTCCTCATGGGCCAGGACCCGACGGGCGTATCGGACCCGCGGCACTTCCCGCTGTACGCCCATGTCCTCGAGGCGCTCCTGACCGCGCTGACCGAGGCGGGCGAGAGCGAACGCGCCTGGGAGCTGGCCGCGGCGGTGGACGGGGTGTGCCCCGCCGCGGTCGGCGCGCCACGCGCCTCCGCACTGCACCTGCGCCTCGCCCGGGCCGCCGCGGGCACCGGAAGGACGGACGAGGCGCGGGCCCAACTCAGCGAGGCGCGCAGGCTGCTGGGGCCCGAAGGCGACACCGGCGGCGTCGTCGAGGCGGCCGCCGCCGTGGTCGCCCTCCAGTCGGGAACGGTGTCGGCGCAGGAGGAGGAGCGGGCGGCACGGGCCGCGGCGGCGGCCGAACGCGCCGGGAACCCGGAGGCGGCCTGCCAGGCCTGGGACGTGCTCGGCGTCCTTGCGAGGACATGGGACGTCGAGGAGGCGACCGCCTGCTTCGACCGGGTCCGCACCATCGCCGAACGGCACGGCATGCCGTTCTGGCGGCTGCGCGCGCTGTTCCGGCTCGGCGGCGACGACTGGCTCACCGAAGGGGACGTCGCACGCCTCGAACACGCGCGGCGCGAGGCGGTGCGCCTGGGCGCGGGCGACATCGGCGGCGCCGCCGAGGCGGACCTCGCCCTGTGGCTGGTGCTCAGCGGCAGGCCGGGGACCGCCGCGCAGCTCATCGACGCCTGCTGGACCCGGCAGGGCGGGCTCCGCGACGCCGACCGGGCCAGGCACCTCCTCGCCGCCGAGGCGGTGCTCGCCGCGCACCGCGGCAAGCGGGCGCGGATGGAACGGGCCGTCGCCGAGTTCCACCGCCGGGACGGCGACCGCTCGCCGCTCGCCGCCCTCATCACCGGCCTGGCCAGGACGTTCTGCGCGCTCCTCGAAGAGGACAGGACACGGGCCCACGAGGAACTGACCCGCCTCGCCGCACCGGGCGCGGTCCGCGCAGGACATGCGCTGGACGGACGGCACGGACTCCTGCGGCTGCTCGACGCGTTGGCGGGGGGCGGGGCGGCGGAGGCGGCGGAGGCGGCGGGTGGCTCGGCGGCATCGGGTGCGTCGGGTACATCGTGTGTGCCGGGCGCGTCAGGTACATCGCGTGTGCCGGGCGCGTCAGGTACGTCGCGTGTGCCGGATGCGTCAGGCGTGTCGGGCGTGTCAGGTGCGTCGGACGGAGCGGACGTACTGGAGGGAGCCCCCGAGAACGCCCCTCTCGCCCGCCTCCGCTGGAACCGGCACTTCACCCTGCTCGCCCGTGCGGTCCAGTACGGCAGGGCGGGGCGCGGGGAGGAGGCGGCGGCGGTCATGCGGGCGGCGCGGAACGCGGGTTCGCCGTTCCCCATGGCCTACCACCTGGGCCTGCGGCTCGTCGCGGAGGCCGCGCACCGGGACGGCTGGGGCGAGCCGACGGCCTGGCTGCACCGCGCCGAGGAGTACTTCCACCAGGCGTCGGTCCCGGCGGTGGCGGGCGCCTGCCGCGGGCTGCTGCGCAAGAACGGCGTGCCGGTCCAACAGCGGCGCAGGGGAGCGGAGTTGGTGCCGCGTCCGCTGCGGCAGCTGGGCGTGACGGTCCGGGAGTACGAGGTGTTCCGGCTGATGGCGCCGCGGCCCGCCAACCGGGACATCGCCGACCGCCTCTACATCTCGCCGCGCACCGTCGAGAAGCACGTGGCGAGCCTCATCCTCAAGACGGGTCGCCCCAGCCGCGCGGCGCTGAGCGAGCTGGCGTCGACCGTACTGCTCGACGACACGGCAGAGGAGGGGTGAAGGACGGGCCCGGGGCCGAACGCGCCTGACCCGCCGGACCGTTGAAGGTCCGGCGGGTCGGTGGTCGGCGGTCGGCGGTCGCGGGTCGGCGGGCCGGCCGGGCGAGGCGGCAGGTGCCTGTGTGTGGGGCCCACCTCGGGACCACCGACGAGGCCCGCACCTGAGAGACTTCTCGCTCCCGCCTGAGACGACCCGCAACGGAGGGGCAGTGACCCAGACCGACGACGTACTCCGCCTGGTCCGTGACGTGCTCGAACCGGCCGGCATCGTCGGCGCCTATGCCCATGGATCCGCCGTGCTCGGCGGCCTGCGTCCGCACAGCGACATCGACGTCCTGGTCGTCGTGCGGCGGCGCACGACCGCCGGGCAGCGCAGGGCCCTCACGGACGGCCTCCTCGTGGTCTCCGGCCACCCGGACCACGGCACGCCCCTGCGGCCCGTCGAACTGACCGTTGCTGTCCAGGGCGACCTCCGCCCCTGGTCGTATCCGCCCTGTTGTGAATTCCAGTACGGCGAATGGCTCCGCGACGCCTATCTGCGCGGCGAGACGCCCGAGCCGGGGCCGAGCCCCGACCTCGCGGTCCTGGTCACCATGGTGCGCGCGGGCCGGACGCCGCTGCTGGGGCCCGCGCCCGACGAGGTGCTCGCCCCCGTTCCGGCCGCCGACGTCACCCGCGCGATGACCGCCGGTGTCCCCGAACTGCTCGACGAACTCGCCACCGACACCCGCAACGTCCTGCTCACCCTCGCCCGCATCTGGACGACCCTGGCGACCGGGGACATCAAGTCCAAGGACGCGGCGGCCGATTGGGCGCTCGCTCGGCTGCCCGCCGAACACCGTCCCGTGCTCGCCCGCGCCCGCGCCGTCTACCTGGGCGAGGAGGAGGAACGCTGGGACGACCTGCTGCCCCGGGTGGAGCAGCACGCCGCGTACGTCGTCAAGGCGATCGGGGAACTCTCCCCATGCGGGCCGTGACCAGCAACGACGCCGCGGTCATCGAGGCCAGTAGGCCCCAGGCCGCATCGAAGCCGTGCGTGAGGTCCGTGAGCAGGCCGAGAGTGGGCGGCATCACGACGATGGCGATCTGGTTGACGGACATGGCGAGGCCGATGGCGAACCCCGTCCTGCCGGGCGGCGCCGATTCGGCGACCTGGGCGACCCAGGGGCCGTACCAGCCGTAGCCGAAGAAGCCGAGCCACACGAAGAGCAGGACGGCCGTCAGGGGTGACTGCCCGAGCGGCGTCATCAGCGCGGCCATGCCCACGAGCACGGCGGCCATGCAGACCGTGAGGGACGTCTGCCGCCCGGAGGTGCCGCGGTCGCTCCACGCCGCCAGACAGATGCGCCCGACGACACCCGCCGCCTGGGCCACCACCAGGACGAGCGCCGCCGATCCCGCGCTCAGGGACGTCGTGTCGTGCAGATGCAGGACGGTCAGGACGAGGACGCCGCACTGCACGGAGATCAGGCTCGTCCCCGACAGCGTGATCCGCACCATGGCCGGTTCGCGGAGCATCCCGAACCGGGCGGCGAGCCACGACCCGATCGAGCCGCCGGTGCCGGTGGGACCGGCGGCGGTCCCGGCGGGCGGCGGCCGGTACCAGCGCATGAAGACGACGCCGCCGAGCAGCGCGACGAGCCCGCCGGTCACGAGCGTCGCCCGCCAGCCGAACGCCCCGGCGACGGCGGGCAGCGAGGCCGCCGCGAGCGCGCCGCCGAGCGGCAGGCCCGCCTGCCGTATGCCCATCGCGAACCCGCG
Source organism: Streptomyces sp. NPDC059002 (assembly GCF_042740435.1). Taxonomy (NCBI): domain Bacteria; kingdom Bacillati; phylum Actinomycetota; class Actinomycetes; order Kitasatosporales; family Streptomycetaceae; genus Streptomyces; species Streptomyces sp. NPDC059002. Next base: position 197,768 of record NZ_JBHYJI010000005.1, read on the forward strand.
CCGGTTCGCCTCGAACCAGGACGCCACCGCCTTGCTGCCGCCGGGCTGCGCCGTGCTGTTGCCCGCGCCGACGATCAGCAGGACGAGCAGCAGCGACACATATCCGGGCGCCGCGCTGCCCGCGCCCAGGGCCACCGCGACCACGCAGGCCCCCGTGCCGACGACCCAGCGTTCGTCGAAGCGGTCGAGGAGTTCTCCCGCCACCACGAGGCCCACCAGCGGCGCCAGTTGGGCCGCCGAGAGCAGCAGGCCGAGCTGGGCCGCGCTCAGGTCCAGGTCGCGTTGCAGCTGGACGCCGAGCGCCCCGATGCCCTGCACGAAGAACCCGGAGGCGGTCTGGGCGAACGTGGCGATGCCGAGGATGATCCACCGGTACCGTGGCGCGGCGGGTGCGAGGGTGTCCGCGCTCACGGCGTCCCGCACAGCGCGGGGTCGGGGTGCGGGACGAAGCCGAGCGCGCGGTACAGCGGTTCGCCGTCGTGCGAGGCGTAGAGGTCGACCCGGGGCACCTCGCGCTCCCGGAACCAGTCGAGCAGCCCGTGCATGATCGCCCGGCTGTGGCCGCGCCGCCGGAACGCCGGATCGGTGACCACGCCGGTCACATGGCCGCCGAGCCCGTTGGGGCGGTTCGGGCCCGGCAGCCGCTGTTCGATGAAGCCGAATCCGCAGGCGGCCAGGCCCTCGTCGCCGTCGACGACGAGGATGTGTACGCAGTCCGCCGTGATCTGTTCCTTGAGGACCGTGGCGAGGGTGTCCCGCCAGTCGCCGCCCGTCGACGGGGTGGTGAAGAAGTCGCCGTCGAGCGTCTCGAAGAGCAGCGCCCGCAGGCGTACGAGTTCCGCCACATCGTCCGCCACGGCCGGTCGTACATCGGTGTGAAGTCCGGTGCGCCGCACGGATTTCTGCCCGTTGTGGTGTGTCATGCCGATCAGCCTGCTGTAATGGTCTTATGCACCTCAACCCTTACGGCGAGGACGCCGTGAATCTTGCCGCCGACCTCGCCAACCGGCCCCCGGCGGACGCCGCGGAACTCGCGGACCGCTGCCGCGTCGCGGGCCTGGCCCTTGAACACCCCGTCACCGAACGGGACGTGGTGCGTACGAGGACCGCCCTCGACGCCTGGGAGAAGGTCGTCGACGCCACCGACGAGTGTGAGCGGGCCGAACTGGTCAACGGCATGCTGGCCGAGGCCGCCGCCTACCCGCGCCTGACCGACCACATGGGCAGCGGCTGGCACCTGCACTACCGCGACGACCAACAGCCCCTGGGCGGCGTCCTGTTCTCGCTGATCTCCGTCGGCACCGCGCTGCACCTGGCAGGTCGCGGCATGCACCGGCTGCGGCGCTGCGACGTCACCGAGTGCACCACGATCTTCGCCGACACCTCCCGCACCGGACGGCAGCGCTACTGCTCCCAGCGGTGCGCCAACCGCGACGCGGTGCGCAGGCACCGCGCGAACCGGGGGAGTGCCAAGGCCTCGGCATAACGCCCTTTTCCCCGCGCCCCATTGACAACCCGCGCGAGCGACGTGAAGCTCCAAGACGCCCGTGGTAACGCTAACACCGGGCTGAGGCACACCTGAGGGAGTCATCCATGTCAGGTAGTCGTCACCCTGCGATGGACCGTCGCGCCCTGCTCGTGGCCGCCGCTGCCGGGGCGCTCGCCACGGCCTGCGGCACCGCCGAAGGGCTGCCCGCGGGCGAGGTCGCCGTGCTCGGTGACAGCACCGCGTGGGAGAAGCCCATGAACGCCGCGGGCGCGGCCATGAAGTCCGTCGCGTCGCTGCGGGTGGTGCCCCAGGTCAATCCGTCCCTGGAGTCGTTCGAGCAGATCGTGCGGTCCTCGCTGCGCACCAGGAAGACGCCGGACATGCTCAAGTACTGGTCGGGCTACCGGCTCCAGGACCTGGCCCGCACCGGCGGCATCGAGGACCTGACCGGCCAGTGGGACGACGCGGTCGCCAAGGGCTGGGTGGATCCGTCGCTGCGCGGGGCGTTCACCTACCGGCGGCGGGTCTACGGCCTGCCGATGAACCTCGCGTACTGGGTGATGTTCTACAACCCGCAGGTCTTCCGGGAGCACGGCATCGAGAAGCCCACGACCTGGCAGGACTTCCTCACCGCGTGCGCACGCCTGAAGAAGGCGGGCGTCGTACCGCTGCACGGCAGCACGGTCGACCGCTGGCCCTCCTTCATCTGGTTCCAGGAGATCCTCAGCCGCCAGGACCCGCGCTTCTACCAGGACTTGATGAATGGCCGCGGGCGGTACACCGACCCGCGCGCCGAACGCGCCCTGCGCACCATCGCGTCCTTCTTCGACAAGGACTGGTTCACGCCCCTGGACGTGAGCCACACCGACGCGGCCGCGGCCCTGGTGCGCGGCACGGTGGGCATGGTCGCCTGCGGCACCTGGCTCGGCTCGACACTGGCGGGCGCGGGCGGCAAACCGGGCCGGAGCGTGGGCGCGTTCGTGCTGCCGATGGCCGACCGGAAGGCCCGCCCCAGCGTCATCTTCGAGTCCAGCGCGCTCGTCGCCACCGTCCGGGGCCCCGACCGCGACGAGGCGCTGAAGGCCACCCGGGCCTGGCTGCACCCCGCGGTCATGCGGGCCTTCTCCGGCACCCTCCAGGACGGCTGCCCCAACCCGAAGGTCAAGGCCGCCAACCCCGTCATCGAGGGCCTCGCGCAGCAGGTGCGCGGCGACCGGCTGTGGCTGCTCAACCGCTTCTGGGAACAGGGCCCGCCCGAACTCGTCGAGGCGACCGTCGACGACCTCGCCGGTTTCCTCCTGAACCCCTCCTCGTACCGCGGCACCCTGCGCACCATGCAGGACCGCGCGGACGAGGCGTGGAAGGTGTGGCGGGAGGCGGAGGAGACATGACAGGGACCGCGACCCCGGCACACGGCGTCACCAAGCCGGCGCGCGTGCGGCGCAGGGTGCCCGTGCGCACCCCGCACCAGGCCGCGACGGCGGGCGGCGGCAGGCTCGGCGGCCCCCTCGCCGCCCTGCCCTGGGCGCTGCCCGCCTTCGCCTTCGTCGGCGTGCTGCTCGTCTATCCGTTCTTCCGCAGCGTGTACGGCAGCTTCTTCGAGGACAACGGCTTCACGAGCAGCTTCACCGGGTTCGACAACTACGCCCGGCTCGCCGACGACCCGATCTTCGGCCGTTCGCTGCTCAACACCCTGATGTGGGTGGTGGGGACGCTGCTGCTGCCCGTCGTCGCCGGACTCCTGATCGCGGTCGCCACCCACCGCATGCGGTTCGGCGGGATCGCGCAGCTGATCATCGTGCTGCCGTACGCGATCTCGGGCGCCGCCACCGCCGTCCTGTGGAACTTCATGCTGACGTCCGACGGCGCCGTCAACCAGGTGCTGCGCGGCGTCGGCCTCGACGGCTGGGCGCAGACCTGGCTCCTGGAGTGGCCGCAGAACACCCTCTCGATGATCGTCGCGAGCACCTGGCAGGCGACCGGCCTGAACGTCGTCCTCTTCGCGATCGGCCTGCGGGCCATCCCGCGCGAGACCGTCGAGGCCGCCGAACTGGACGGCGCGAGCGGCTGGCGGATGTTCCGGCACATCACGCTGCCCCAACTGCGGGCGGTGACGGTGGTGGTGGTCGGCATGGCCATCGTGAACAGCCTCAAGGCGTTCGACATGATCTGGGTCCTCACCAAGGGCGGCCCGTCCCGCTCATCGGAGACCCTCGCCCTGAGCATGTACCGGGAGACGTTCCGGCTGTTCCACATCGGCTACGGCTCGGCCATCGCGCTCGTCCTCTCGGTGATCGTCGTCGCCTCGTCCTGGATGTATCTGCGCCGCCAGATGCCCGACATCTCCGGTACCGCCGTGCGGAATTGAGGAGGGAACCGCCATGGGACGCACGGTGCGCCACCTCTTCGTCGCCGGATGCGTGCTGCTCTGGCTGATTCCGCTGTACCTGCTGGTGGTCAACGCGCTGACCCCGGCCGCCGAGTACGGGGGCAAGCCCGAGTGGACCGTCCAGGGCTTCGCGTTCCTGGACAACCTGGACACCGCCTGGGACCTGGCGGGCATCGGCGACAGCTTCCAGGCCTCGCTGCTCTACGCCGTCGTCTGCGGCCTGTGCGCGGTGCTCGTCGCGGCCCTGGCCGCGTTCGCCGTCGTCGTCCTGCCGATCCCCAAGCCCGCGTTCTGGTTCTGGCTGATCTACTCCGGCACGCTCTTCCCGCTCCAGATGTTCCTCGCACCGCTCTTCGGGATGTACGCGGACGCCAATCTGTACGACACCAGGATCGGCCTGATGCTGGTGTACACGGCCTGGGCCGTGCCCTTCGCGTTCTTCCTGATCCGCAACCAGATGACCACGATGCCACCGGAGTTGACGGAAGCGGCGCTGATCGACGGCGCCTCCTTCACGCGGATCTTCTGGCGCATCCACGTACCGCTGATGAAGGCGGGCCTCGGCGCGGCCTTCATCTTCCAGTTCACGGCCGTCTGGAACGACCTGCTGCTCGGCATCACCCTCAGCCGCAGCCCCGAGGTCCAGCCCGTCATGGCGGCCCTGACCACCCTCAACAACGCCTACTCGTCGGCGGGTCCGCCCGTCATCCTGGCCGGCGCCCTGATCGTCTCGGCGCCGACCCTCGTCCTCTTCCTGGTGTTCCGCGGCCTGTTCCTGCGCGGCGTCACCGCATCCGCCCGCTGACCGACCACACACCCCTCGGGAGAGATCCGCATGACGACACGGGCTCTGGTCCGCACCACCGACTGGGACAACGACCGGATACGCGACAGCCTGCGCTCCAGCGTGGTCGGCGCGGAAGGCAGCCTGTCCGACGGCACCGCCCTGCGGCTCACCGAGGAACCCCTCCTGCGGCACGCGGACGACGGCACCCTGCTCCAGTCCCTGCGCGTCGAGCCCGTCAACGGCACGTCACTTCCCGGCGAGTTGACCGTGCGTACGGAATCCGGGGCCGCCCTGCGCGCCGAACGCATCGCGGGGCCAGGGCGCAGCGTGCGGCTCCTGCTGCCCGCCGTCGAGACGGCCACCCGCGTCACCGTCGGCCTGCCGGACGGTGCGGGCGCCAAGAGCGACGACGGCATCGAGATCCGGCTGACCCCGCAGCGCCGGTGGACCCTGCACCTGGTGCACCACTCGCACCTCGACATCGGCTACACCGACCCCCAGGGCCAGGTCCTCGCCGAGCACCTCTCCTTCCTCGACTCCTGTCTCGAACTCACCAGGGCCACCGACGACTGGCCCGCCGAGTCCCGGTTCCGCTGGTGCGTCGAGTCGCTGTGGTCCTTCCGGCAGTGGGCCGACGCGCGCCCCGCCGAGCAGGTCGACGAGTTCGTACGACGGGTCCGCGAGGGCCGCATCGAGCTGACCGCGCTGCCGTTCAACCTGCACACCGAGACCTGCTCCACCGACGAACTGCACGAACTCCTGCGCCTGGCCCACGACATCCGCGCCGAACACGGCGTCGAGTTCACCGCCGCCATGCAGACCGACGTGCCCGGCGCCGTCGTCGGACTCGTCGACGCGCTCGCCGCGGCAGGCGTCAAGTACCTCTCCGTGGCGCACAACTGGGCCGGGCGCTCCGTGCCCCACCTCGTCGGCGGCGAGAAACTGCCGCGCCTGTTCCGCTGGCGCGCCCCGAGCGGCAACAGCGTCCTGGTGTGGGTCACCGACACCCCGCACGGCCTCGCCTACATGGAAGGCCCGCTGCTCGGCTTCGACACGGACTACGCGGACGTCGACGACCTGCTGCCCGCCTATCTGACCTCGCTCGCCACCAACCCCTACCCCTACGGCGGCGGCATCTTCGGCTGGGCCATGGACCACACGGAGATCAAACGCGAGCCCTACCCCTGGGACGTGCTCCATCTGCGCGTCCAGGGCAAGTTCGGCGACAACGCGCCGCCCCGGCGCATCATCGCCGACACCGTCCGCCGCTGGAACGACACCTGGGCCTACCCCCAGCTGCGGCTCTCCCGCAACGAGGACTTCTTCACCGACGCCGAGGCCAGGCTCGGCGACGAGATCCGCTCCTTCGAGGGCGACTGGACCGACTGGTGGGTCGACGGGGTCGGGTCGGGGGCACGTCCACTGTCCCTGGCCAGGACCGCCCAGTCCGTGGTCGCCGACGCCCAGACCATCGGCACGTTCGCCGCCCTCCTCGGCGCCACGGGGGCCGAGGACGACGGCAAGGACGCCGCCGGGGTCTATGAAGCGGTGTCGCTCTTCGACGAGCACACCTGGGGCGCCGGCGACCCGTGGACCCACGGCGACGAGGGCGGCCACTCCGGCGAGCACCAGTGGCACTGGAAGTACGGCCAGGCCATGCGCGCCCACGACGACGGCAACGCGCTGCTCGCCCGCGCGAGCGCCCGCCTCGGACAGCGGCTGGCCGTCCCGCCGGGAGTGGCCGCCACTTACCACGTCGTCAACACCTGCTCCTGGCCCCGCACCGACGTCGTCCGCGTCTTCCTGCCGGAGAGCACGGTGCCGCCGGCCCAGCCGGTGACCGTGACCGACGCGCGCGACGGACGCCGACTCGCCCACGAGGAGAGGGCGCAGACCAACGAAGACCACCGCGACGCCGGACGCTTCCTCCTCGTCCGCGTCGACGACGTGCCGCCCGCGGGATCGGTGCGCCTGGACATCACCGCCGTCGCCGCGCGGACCGGTGCCGGGGAGGGGGCCAGCACGGTCAAGGCCGCCACAGGGTGGAACCCGACCGGCGGCACCGAACGCGAGGACCCGGCGGAGACCGCCGCCGCGGCCCTCGCCCACCCCGACCCGACCCTCCTGGAGAACGAGCACATCGCCGTCCGCGTCGACCTGGCCCACGCCTGCGTGGCCTCGGTCGTCGACAAGGCGACCGGACGGGAACTCGTCCGCAAGGACGCCGTCGTCGGCTTCAACGGCTACGTGCACGACAGCTACACCACGGCGGGGGCCTTCAACCACAACTCCAGCCGTACGACGGGTTCCGAGCGCCTCGAACACCTCGGGGCCCGCGCCGTCGCCCCGCCCGCCGCACTGATCGCCCGCCGCTCCACGCCCACCGCCGAATCGCTCACCTACGAGACCCGCCCCGCGGGCGCCAACCGGCTGCGCACCACGCTCACCCTGCCGCACGGCGTGCCCCGCCTCGACATCGAGAACCGCCTCGACAAGGACGCCACGCTCGGCAAGGAGAGCGCCTACTTCGCGTTCCCCTTCGCCTTCGACGACCCGGTCGTCCGCATGGAGGCCTCCGGCGGCGCGACCGGCAGCGGCCTGCCGGTGGTGCCGGGATCCGCCCTGCACATGCGGGCCGTGCGGCGCTGGGTGACCCTGCACGACGACGGGCTCGCGGTGGCCTGGTCCACCCAGGACGCCCCGCTCGTGCAGTTCGGCAACATCGCCCTGCCGTACGCGCCGTTCCCGAAGACCATGGCCCACGACGAGCCCGCCACCGTCTTCTCCTGGATCCACAACAACCTCTGGGACACCAACTTCCCCAGCGAGCAGGGCTTCGAGTTCACCTACCGCTACAGCCTCGCCTGCGCCCCGTCCGCCGCAGGCCTCGGCCCGCGCACGGCCGCCGCCTTCAGCCGCCCGCTGCGGGCCGTGCGGGCCCGCGGCGCGGCGGGCGGCGCGGCGCCGGACCGGCACGCCTTCGCCGACATCGGCGACCCGCGCGTCCGGCTCGTCGGCGCCACCACACCGGTCCCCGGCCACGTCCTGCTGCGCCTGCAGTCGTTCGCCGAGGAACCGGTGGCCTGCCCGGTCCGCGCCCACTTCCCGGTCGCCGCCGCGCACCGCGCGACGTTCCTCGGCGCCGCCGGGCACGAACTGCCCTGCACGGACGGCGAGGTGACGGTGCACGTCCCGGCCCTCGGCACCACCGCGGTCCTCTTCGTACGCCCCTGAAGACCACCCCCGCCCGCCTGACCCGCCGCCCCGACCACGCCCCCCGTACCCGTACGTCCGCGCGAAGGAGAACGTGTGTACCGGCTCGACCCGCGCCACGCCCCCGCACCCTGGGCCGTCCTGGCCACCGGCTGGCGGGCCGTGGCCGCCCAACTGCCCAAAGGCCCGGTGACCGTCGCCGTGGACGGGCCGCCGACGGCCGACTGGGACGGCCTCGCCGCCCGGCTCGCCGAGGAGCTGACCGCGCACGGCACCACGCTCACCGCGCTCGACCTGCGCGCCCACCACGCACCGCCCGCCGAGGTGCGCCGCCGCACCGACGACACCGACGACCCCTACTACTGCAGGCTCGCCGAGAACGACCTGGGCGACCTCTTCGACGACCTGCCCCGGCCGCCCCGCCCCCGGCCCGGCGAACTGGTCCTCCTGTACGGGCCCGGCGCCTCGCTCCTGACGCACGACGTGCTCTGGTACGCCGACCTGCCCAAGCGGCACGCCGAGGCGGCGGTCACCGCGGGCACCGGACACAACCTCGGACTGCCGCACGAGACAGGCGACTTGAGGCGGCTCTTCTTCATCGACTGGCCGCTCCTCGACCGTCACCGCGACGCCCTCGCCCCCCACGTCGACGGCTGGCTCGACGTGCAGGACCCCGAACGGCCCACCTGGATCGACGGCTACGGCCTGCGCGCCACCCTCGCCGACCTGGCCCGCCGCCCGGTGCGGACCCGCCCCTACTTCAACTCCACCCCGTGGGGCGGGCATTGGGCCCAGCGGGAACTCGGCTTCAGCCCTGAGGCGCGCAACACCGCCCTCGGCTACGAACTCATCGCCCCCGAAGCGGGCGTCCTCATCGGCCCGCACCGGGGACAACAGGTCGAGATCCCCTTCCAGTTGCTGTGCGTCCTGCACCCCGACGCCCTGCTCGGCCCCGAGGTGCGGGCCCGCTTCGGTACCTCCTTCCCGATCCGCTTCGACTACCTCGACACCGTGGACGGCGGGGACCTCTCGGTGCACTGCCACCCCAAAGAGCCCTACATGCGGGAGCGGTTCGGCTGGCCCTACACCCAGCACGAGACGTACTACATGACCCTCGGCTCCCCGGACACCCGCGTCTTCCTCGGCCTGCGCGAGGACGCCGACCTCGACCTCTTCCGCAAGGAGATAGAGGAGGCCGCGCACGACGGGGTGCCGATGGACCCCGCCGACCACGTCCTGACCTTCCCCGCCGAACGGGGCAGACTCTTCATGATCCCGGCGGGCACCCCGCACGCCAGCGGCGCGGGCAATCTCGTCCTGGAGATCAGCGCCACCCCCTACCTCTACAGCCTGCGCTTCTACGACTGGCTGCGCCCCGACGCCGACGGCAACCCCCGCCAACTCCCCTACGAACACGGCCTGGCGAACCTGGAGACAGGGCGGCGCGGCGACGCCGTCACCCGCGACCTCGTCCAGGAACCCCGCACGCTGCGGACGGGCGAGGGCTGGCGCGAGGAACTCATCGGCGCCCTCGACGAGATGTTCTACGAGGTGCGGCGCCACGTCATCGGCGAGGAGGCGGAGGTCCCCGACGACACCGCGGGCCGCTTCCACGTCCTGAACGTCGTCGAGGGCGAGGGCGTGCTCCTGCGCACCGCCGCCGGGGACCGGTACACCCTCTCGTACGCCGAGACGCTCACGGTGCCCGCGGCCGTGGGCGCCTACCGGCTCACGGCGATCGGCGCGGCACCGGTCAAGGTCGTCAAGGCCCTGGTCCGACCCCACACCGACGCATGAGAGCGGTCCTCGAACTCGGCGGCACCCATGTCACGGCGGCCCTCGCCGACCCCGAGACCGCCACCGTCGAACGCAGCGTCCGGCGCCCGCTCGACGCCCGCGGCAGCGCCGAACGCATCCTCGGCGCGATGGTCCGCTGCGCCACCGACCTGGCGGCACCGGAAGGCCTGGTGTGGGGCGTCGCGGTGCCGGGTCCCTTCGACCACGACAAGGGCATCGCCCGCTTCGCGGGGGTCGGCAAGTTCGACGACCTGTACGGCATCGACGTACGCGCCGTACTCCTGGACGGGGTGTGGCCGCGCCCCGCGCACGCCGTCTTCCTCAACGACGCGCACGCCTTCCTGCTCGGTGAGTGGCGGGCGGGCGCCGCGCGCGGCCACGCGCGCTGCGCGGGCATCACCCTGGGCACCGGCGTCGGTTCGGCGTTCCTCGTCGACGGCGACATCCGCAGGGAAGGCCCCGGCATACCGCCGCAGGGCCGCATCGACCTCGTCCAGGTGGCGGGACGGTCCCTGGAGGAATCGGTGTCGCGCCGCGCGATCCTGGCGCGCTACGGCGACCACTCCGTGGACGTGAGCGACATCGCGGAGCGCGCGCGGGCGGGGGAGCGGCACGCACGGGACGTCCTGGACGGCGCGTTCACCACGCTCGGCGCGGTCCTCGCCCCGCGTCTGCAGGACTTCGCCGCCACCGTGCTCGTCGTGGGCGGTGCCATGGCCGCATCCTGGGACCTGCTGCGCCCCTCGCTCCGGGCGGGCCTGGGGGATACTCCCGTCACGCTGCGCGCCGCGGGGCTCGGTGAGCACGCGGCACTCGTCGGAGCGGCGGTGTACGCGGCCGCCGAGCGCTGAGGGGAGCGGCGGGCACGAGCGAGAGCACCGGACGGAACGGAAGGACACCACCCACCATGCCCGGACCGCATGCCGCCAGGGGCGGGCAGCCCACGCTCCGCGACGTCGCGGAGCGGGCCGGGGTCAGTGCGATGACCGCGTCACGGGTGCTGCGCGACGACCCGCAGGTGCTGCCCGCGACGCGCGAGCGGGTCCGCGCCGCGGCCGCCGAGCTCGGCTACCGGCCCAACGAGGTCGCCCGCAGCCTGCGCCTCGGCCGCGGCACGGGCCTGGTCGGACTCGTCGTCACCAACCTCGCCAACCCCTTCTACTCGCGCCTCGCCCTCGGCGTCGACTCCGTCGTCGCGCGCGACGGCCTCAAGACCGTCATCGGCAACACCGGACAGGACCCGGACGCCGAGCGGACGTTGGTGGCCGACCTGGTGGCCCGCCGCGTCGACGGCATCATCGCGGTGCCCGCGGGCACCGACCAGCGCCACCTCGCCCAGGCGGCGGCCGACGGGGTGCCGGTGGTGCTCGCCAGCAGGCCGCCCGAGGGCTTCGCCGCGGACTGCGTCCTGGTCGACGACTTCGGCGGCGCACGCGACGCCACGGAGCGTCTCCTGGACCGGGGGCACCGCCGGATCGGATTCCTCGGCTCGCCGCCCGCCGTCCACACCGGCACCGAACGCCTGCGCGGCTTCACCGCGGCCCTGGCCTCCGCGGGCCTCACCGCCGAGCCGCGCCACATACGCCAGGGCCAGACGGAACCCCACCAGGCCACCCGCGCCGCCGCCGAGATCCTCGCCCTGCCCGACCCGCCCACCGCGCTGTTCTGCTCCAACAACCGCAACACCATCGGGGCGTTCCGCGCCATCCGCTCCTCCGGCACGGACATCGCGCTCGCGGGCTTCGACGACTTCGAACTCGCCGACGCCCTCGGCCTCGCGCTCACCCTCGTCGCGTACGACAGCGACGAACTCGGCCGCGCGGCGGGCCGCCTCCTCCTCGACCGCCTGCACGACCCCAGACGCACCGCCCGCCAGATCGTGGTGCCGACCAGCCTGGTGGAGTACGGCGGTTGAGACCGGCGGCGCACCGCGGAACGGACCGGGCGCCCCGTACGTTGAGCGGGGCGGGGCCGCGCCGTGCGCGCCCACGGGAACACCCGGCGGTCCGGACGGACGAGGACCGGGGCAGCTGAAGGGGACGGGGGGCAGGCGTGTCGCAGCAGACCCGTTCCGCGCGCCTCGCCGCCTCCGCGCTCGCCCTCGTCGTCACCGTCCTCGCCTTCTTCGTCCCCGCCGCCACGACGGCGTACGGGACAGCGGACGAGGCACCCGGCCCCCACCACGTGGCCGTCGCCCACGACCGCAGCGCGGTCGCCCCCGACGACGTCCCCGCACTCCGCGTCGCCGCCGCCCACCGCGTCGACGCCCACATCCCGGGCCCGCAGCCCGCGGGCCCGCCGCGCACGGCCGTCGACACGGCGCCGCACGGCGCCCTCGGCGGCCCCGACGCCCGCCCGGCGGGTGTCCTGGCGCCGCCGCGCCACGCGGTCGCGGCCGCCGCACCGCGCGGCCCGCCCCTGCGATGAGCACGCAGTCCGTCCCCGACGCCTGACCAGGAAGCGCACAGCATCCCGGCCCGGTGTCCTTCCGTCCTGCCCTCATCGTGGAGCTCCCATGAAACGCGCGCCCTTGTGGCGGGCGATCGTCGCGCTCGCCGTCGTCGCCCTGTCCCTGTATGTCGCCCTCACCCAATCCGCCCGCCTCGGCCTCGATCTGCGCGGCGGCACCCAGATCGTCCTGGAGACCAAGAACTCACCCACCGTCAAGGCCGACGCGGCGTCCACCGACCGTGCCCTCGAGGTGCTCAGGCACCGCGTCGACGCACTCGGCGTCGCCGAACCCAGCATCGCCAGGTCCGGCGAGAAACGGATCATCGTCGAACTGCCCGGCGTGCAGGACCCGCGCAAGGCGGCCGAGGTCATCGGCCGCACCGCCCAGCTGACGGTCCACCCGGTGACGGGCGAGTCGCCGGACAAGGGCCGGGCCGAGCCCGCCGCCGACGGCTCGCGCACCCTGCCCGACCCGGACCGCCCCGGCAACCACCTCGTCCTCGGCCCCACCGCGCTCACCGGCGAGGGCGTCAAGAACGCCGAAGCGGTCCTCGACCAGCAGTCCATGTCGGGCTGGACCGTCTCGCTCGACTTCCGCAAGGCGGCGGGCGACACCTGGGCCCGCGTCACCGGCGAGGCGGCCTGCGCACCGCAGGGCGCACCCGAACGCCGCGTCGCCATCACCCTCGACGACAAGATCATCTCGGCGCCCGGCGTCAACGAAGGCGTCGCCTGCGGCACCGGCATCACCGGCGGCGCCACCCAGATCACCGGCGGCTTCAGCCAGTCCGAGGCCCGCGACCTCGCCGCCCTCGTCAAGGGCGGCGCCCTGCCGGTGCCCGTCGACGTCGTCGAGCAGCGCACCGTCGGCCCGACGCTCGGCGCCGACGCCATCGAGGCGAGCACCCAGGCCGCCGTCATCGGCATCGCGCTGACCGCCCTGTTCATCACCGTCGTCTACCGGCTCATGGGCGCGCTCGCCGCGCTCGCCCTCGCGCTGTACGGCCTCATCTCGTACGCCGCCCTGGTCGCACTCGGCGCCACCCTCACGCTGCCCGGGCTCGCCGGGTTCGTGCTCGCCATCGGCATGGCCGTCGACGCGAACGTCCTCGTCTTCGAACGTGCGCGGGAGGAGTATCTCGGCGCGCGCACCAAGGACCTGGCCAAGCCCGTCCGCACCGGATTCGCCAAGGCGTGGAGCGCGGTCGTCGACTCGAACGTCACGACGCTGCTCGCCGCCGGACTGCTGTTCTTCTTCGCCACGGGACCGGTCAAGGGCTTCGGCGTGACCCTGAGCATCGGCGTCCTCGCGTCGATGGTCACCGCGCTCGTCATCACCCGCGTCCTCGCCGACTTCGCCGTCGCCCGGCGCTTTGTGCGCAAGCGGCCCGACCTGACCGGCATCGCCTCCACGGGCCGCGTCCGCACCTGGCTGTCCCGCCGGAACCCGAACCTGGTGCGCCACCGGCGGCGCTGGCTCGGCGCGAGCGCGCTCCTGGTCGCCGTGGCCGTCGCGGGCATCGTGCTGCGCGGCCTCGACTTCGGCGTCGAGTTCACCGGCGGCCGCCTCGTCGAGTACAGCACCAGCAGGCCCGTCGACGCGGACACCGCCCGCACCGCAGTCTCCGACGCGGGGTTCCCGCGCGCGGTGGTGCAGGAGTCCGGGGAAGGGGACATCACCGTCCGCACGGAGAAGCTCACCGACGACGAACAGCAGCGCGTCAAGGCGGCCCTGGAGAAGCCGGGCGGCACCGTCACCGTCGAACGCGACGAACTGATCGGGCCGAGCCTCGGCAGCGAACTGCGGCAGAAGGCACTGATCGCCCTCGGTATCGCCGTCGCCGCCCAGCTGATCTATCTGAGCGTACGGTTCCGCTGGACCCTGGCGGCCGCCGCGGTGACGGCGATGGTGCACGACGTGCTGCTCGTGGTCGGCCTGTTCGCCTGGCTGGGCAAGCCGATCGACAGCGTCTTCCTCGCCGCGGTGCTCACCGTGATCGGCTACTCGGTCAACGACACGGTCGTCGTGTTCGACCGGGTGCGCGAAGGCCGCCGCCGTGATCCGCGCGGTGACCTGGAGTCCACGGCCAACCGGGCCGTCGTGCAGACGCTGCCGCGCACCGTGAACACGGGCATGGGCGCCCTGTTCATCCTGGCCGCGCTCGCCGTGCTCGGCGGCGACTCGCTGGCCGACTTCTCGCTGGCACTGATCGCCGGGGTCGTGGTCGGCATCGCGTCGACCGTGTTCACGGCGGTGCCGCTCGCGGTCGCCCTCGAACACCGCAACCCGGCGCCGCCGCCCGCGGGCCGTCCCGGCCGCGGGGCCGAAGTCCCCGACGGATACAGCCCGTTGGAGGCGCGCAGGAGGAGGGAGCGGGGGACAGGGGCGGTCGTCTGAGATCCACCGCGGGAAAGGGCCCGGCCGAGCAGTGCGGCCGGGCCCGCTCAGAGCCTGCGCCAGCGCGCCATCAGCCACGAGAAGGCACCGAAGGCGATGAGCCCGAGGCCGATGGCGGCAAGCAGCCAGGGGCCCGCCACGGTGGCGGAGAAGGACCGGAGCGTGTTGTCGAGGCCCTTGGCCGCGCCGGGCTCGTGCCGCAGCGCGGCGGCGACCGCGAAGCCGCCCGCGGTCGCGAAGACCGCGCCGCGTGCCGCCCCGCCGGTCACGCCCAGCACATCGGCCGCGCGACGCGTCCCGCGGGACATCCGCGACAGCGTCAGATGGCGGTGGAAGGTGCGCAGGCAGGCCCGGACGGCGATCCAGAGTCCCGCGCCGAGCACCACGGCCCCCGCGACGCCGACGATCCACTGCCCCGCGGGCCAGCCGAGCACCTCGGCGGTGACGTCCTTGGTCCGCCGGTCGCTCGACCCGCTGCCGCTGCCCGCGTCCCCGGCGGCGTAGGCCAGCACGGAGTAGGAGACGAATCCGTAGAAGAGGCAGCGCGCCGCGGCCATGGCCCGCTTGGCCGCCGTGCCGCCGTCCGGTCCCGCCGTGCCGGAGAACACTTCGGAGAGCCGCCACAGCGCCATCCCGGCGAGGGCGATCCCCAGGAGCCACAACAGGACGTTCCCGAACGGCTTCTGCGCGAGTTCGGCCACGGCGCCCCCACGGTCGGCCTGCCGTCGCCCGCCGTCGGAGAAGGCGATCCGCAGGGCGATGACCCCGACCAGGGCGTAGATCACCCCGCGTCCGACGAAGCCGACGCGCGCGCCCGCGGCGACCGCCTCGCCCGTCGCGGCACGGGAGGAACCGGCCGAAGCGCGCGGGACCGCCGGGAGAAGACGCATGGCTGCCCAGTGCCCCCAAAGCCCCGTGTCATGCGGGAACGTGACGGAGGCGGCCACCGGACGTACCGCGCCCGCGGTGACGGAACCTGGTGGACTTGACGGGCTTGACCCTCTCACCGTGTGAGGCCCTGGACTGGAAGGCGTCATGTTCACCATCGGAGACTTCGCCCAGCACGGCCGGGTGTCGGTCCGCATGCTGCGTCACTACGACGCCATCGGACTGCTGCGCCCCGCCCACGTCGACCTGTCCACCAACTACCGCTATTACGAGGCGGAACAGCTCGCCCGGCTCAACCGCGTCATCGCGCTGAAGGACCTCGGCTTCACGCTCCAGCAGATCCGCTCGATCCT
The DNA here is from genome assembly GCF_042740435.1 of Streptomyces sp. NPDC059002. Taxonomy (NCBI): domain Bacteria; kingdom Bacillati; phylum Actinomycetota; class Actinomycetes; order Kitasatosporales; family Streptomycetaceae; genus Streptomyces; species Streptomyces sp. NPDC059002. The sequence goes on from NZ_JBHYJI010000005.1 coordinate 213,533, forward strand.
CGACGACCGGGTGAGCGCCGAGGAACTGCGCGGCATGCTGCGGCTGCGACGGGCCGAACTGGAGGCGGTCGTGGCCGAGACGACGGCACGCCTCGCCCAGGTCGAGACGAGGCTCCGGACCATCGAGAGCGAGGGCCACATGCCCGGCGACGACATCGTCATGAAGTCCCTGCCACCCGTCCGCCTCGCCGAACTCACCGGCACCGCCGAGAGTTTCGACCCGCAGCACATCGGGCCGGTCGTCGGCCCGCTCTTCGACGAGCTCTGCCGCCGTCTGGACGCGGCAGGAGTGGCGCGGAACGGACCGGGCCTGGCCCGCTACGAGGAGGCCCCGCAGGAGGGGGCGATCATCGTGCACGCGGGCTTCCCGGTCGCCGTCGACTCCCTCGGCCTCGGGGACGTACGCCTCGTCGACCTGCCCGGCGTCGACCGCGCCGCCACCGTCGTGCACCGCGGCAGCATGGACGACGTGCTGCCCGCCGCCCAGCACCTGGCCCGCTGGATCGACGCCCACGGCCACCGTCCGGCGGGGCTTCCCCGCGAGCTGTCCCTCGCCTGCCCCGACGACCGGGCGCAGTGGGTGACCGAGATCCAGGCCCCGCTCGCCGCGGCCGACTGACCGTCCGCGCCCGCGTCCCGACCACCCGAACCCCCTCGACCCGCACAGAGGAGAAGGCCGCGCATGCTCTCGTACAACGGTTCAGGACCCTACTGCTACACCCACTCCCTGAGGATGATGATCGGGCCCGACGCGCCCCCGGCCGCGGTCGTCGAGACCTTGACCGGCGCGCCCTTCGGGGTCCAGCTCGTCGGCGGCACCCTGCCGTTCTTCGACCCCTACGGCTGGGATCCGGAGACCGGCCTCGACGAGGCCGTCGAACTGCTCGGCCTGCGCTGCGCGCGCAGCGCGGGCGGAACTCCCGCCGAGGCTCTGGGCCGGCTGCGTGCGGCCTGCGCCCACGGGCCCGTCCTTGCGGGCCCGGTGGACATGGGGCTGCTGCTCTACCGGCCCGGCACCCCCGTCGTCGACGGCGGCGACCACTACGTGGTGGTCCTCGCCGTCGAGGACGACATGGTGCTGCTCCACGATCCGGAGGGCCATCCGTACGCGACGCTGCCGACCGCGGACTTCGTCGCCGCGTGGCGGGCGGAGGCCATCGCCTACAGCGACATGCCGTTCGTCATGCGCACCGGCTTCGTCCGGGAGCGCGAGGTCACCGGGATCCAGGCGCTGCGGGCGTGTCCGCCCCGGGCGGTCGCGTGGCTGACGGGGCGCACCGACCTGCCGGTGCCGCCCGGCTCGCTCGGTGGCGCCGCGGCGGTCGAGGCACTCGCCGATCAGGTGGCCGAAGGACTCGCCCCGGACGTCCGTACGCTCCTGGACGCCTTCGTCGTACGCCTCGGGGCCCGTCGCCTGAACGACGCGGCCCACTGCCTCGCGCTGCTGGGCCTGGCCGACTGCGCGACGGTCGCGGCCGGGCAGTCCCGGATCGTGGGAGGCCTCCAACTCCCGCTCACCACCGGGGACGACCGGGCTCTGGAGGAGGGGCTGCGGCGTCTCGCCCCCACCTATGAGCGGCTGCGCACGGCGCTGGCCCGGGAGGCCGCGGAAATGCTTCAGCCGACGCCCTGAAGGTGGCGCGCGCCGCGCGGGCGCACGCCCTCAGGTCAGCGGAGCCCGCTCCTGGCCCCGGGGCGGGTCCCCGCGACCGGGTCGTGGCACGGGACGGAGAAGGCCCGGTCAAGGCCGGTGATGCACAGCACCCGCCAGTTGCGCGCGGTGCCGGGGACGAGCCACAACATGCCGTGGTTCGCGGCGACCTGCCGCCTGATGCGGACGAGGAGGCGCAGGCCGCCGGCGTCCAGGAACGTCACCTGTCGAAGGTCCGCGACGACCTGGAGGCCGGCGCGGTCGAGGAGTGCCGTCACACGCGGGGCGAGTACCTGGTCGGCCCAGGCATCCAGTTCGCCCCGGAACGCAAGGACATCTGTGCCGTTCACCACGTGGTGATGCAGGCCGAAGGTGAAGTCGGCGGTGCCCGATTCCCGGTCCACCAGGGTCGCGTCTCCTTACACAGAGTAGTCGAATGGGTGGTGGCGCGGCGTGCGTTGACCGGCGCCGGACGCCACCGGGGTCCTGGGCGGCACCGAAGTCATATGTGCATCGTTCCCGTTCAGAGCCATTCGTACCCTTGTATGGACAGTGGATTGAGGATCGACTGCGGATGGCCAGTGGTCAACTCGTCGATTACGGAGCGTAGTTGAAGGTTTCGGCGCCGCTTCAGTGCGGGCGCGGTGACGCGCGGAACGCCCGGCGGTAGCCGCCCGGCGTCGTGCCGGTGGCGCGCAGGAACCGCCTGCGCAGGTTGGTGGCCGACGAGAGCCCGGCGCGCCGGGCGACGGCGTCCAGGGGCAGGTCGGTCGATTCGAGCAACTCCCTGGCCAGGCCGATCCGTTGGGCCAGCAGCCACTGCCCGGGGCTGACGCCGAGCTGGTCGGCGAAGCGGCGCGCCAGCGTGCGCGCCGAGAGGCCCGCCCTGGCGGCCAGGTCCTCGACGCCGACCGGCTCGGCGAGCCGCTCCCCGGCCCAGGCGAGGAGCGGCGCGAGCGAGCCGTCGAACTGGTCGGGGTGGGCGGGCGCCGCGTACTGCAGCTGCCCGCCCTCGCGGTGCGGCGGCATGACCATGTTCCGGGCGACGTGCGCGGCGTACGCCGCGCCGTGGTCCGCGCGGACCACATGCAGGCAGAGGTCGACGCCCGCTCCGGCGCCCGCGCTGGTGGCCACGTCCCCGTGGTCCACGTACAGCACGTCCGGATCGACCCGAACACCCGGAAAGCGCGCGGTCAGCTGGTCCGCGAGCGCCCAGTGCGTGGTCGCCCGCCGCCCGTCGAGCAGCCCCGCGTACGCCAGCGCGAAGGCGCCGGAGCAGATGCTGAGCACCCGCGCGCCACGGCCGTGCGCGCGGCGCAGCGCCGCGAGGACCTCGTCGGACGGCGGCTCCTGAGGGGGCAGCCAGCCGGGGACGACGACGGTGTCCGCCGCGTCGAGCGCGTCCAGGCCGTCGCCCACGAGCATGTCGTACCCGGCGCGCGTGGCGACGGGACCGGGTCGCTCGGTGCACACGCCGAACGAGTACCGGGTCGCGAGGCCGCGCCGCTCGATCCCGAAGACCTCGGCCGCGCAGGCGAGTTCGAAGGTCGACTGGGGCTGATGAACGAGGGCGACCACACGATGCATGGCAGGAAAGTACCTCACCATGACTTTTCTGACACTGGGAGGACCGTCCACGGCCGGACAGGCTGAAGCCATGACGACGGAACATGCAGCACAGACGGCACAGATGAACGACGCGGACCAGAACGCCATGGCCGGTTACGTGTGGTCGGCCGTGGCCGACGCCCCGGTCCGTGAACTCTTCCCCGGCATCCGCGTACGCCCCCTGTGGCACGGCGAGAACGGCGCGAGCGCCAACGTCCTGGAGATGGATCCGCACTCCTGCTGGGAGGGCATCGACGTGCACGAACCGGGACCCGAGGAGGTCTTCGTGGTCTCCGGCGTCTTCAACGACGGCGAACGCGACTACCCGGCGGGCTCGTTCATCCACGCCCCCGCGGGCTCCTGGCACATTCCGCAGACCACCACCGGATGCACGCTGTTCGTCCTCTACCCCGAGGGCTGAGCCTTCTGCGACCGGCTGCGCTCCGCACACTCGAGGAGCGTCGGCAGCGCCCTTTCGAGGGCGTCGACGCCATGCGCGTACGGCAGCCGCAGCCGGTCACGGAACCCGTCCACCGCCGAGAACGCCGACCCCGGCACCACGGCCACCCCGCGCCGCCGCGCCAACTGGGCCATCGCCTCCGTGTCCGTGCCGGGGACGCGGACCCACAGCGCGGGCCCACCGGCAGGCCGGTCCCACTCCCAGTGCGGGGCCCGGGCCCGCAACAGCTTCTCCGCGCCCGCCCGTTGGTCCCGCAGCACCGCGCGCCGCGCCGCACGCGCCTGCGGAAGACGGCCGAGGAGCCGTGCCGCCACCAGCTGGTCCACCACCGAACAGGACAGGTCCACCGACGTCTTGATCTTCCCGAGGCGGGCCACGAGCAGCGGCGACGTCCGCACCCAGCCCACCCGGAGACCGCCCCAGAACAGCTTCGACAGCGTGCCCACGGTGATCGTGGAGGCCGCGGGCAGCCGGGCGGCCAGCGGCACGGGTGCCCCGTCGTCCGCGAGACCGAGCTCCGCGCACGCGGTGTCCTCGACCGTGACCACCTCCCGCTCGGCGAGCGCCGCCGCCCACGCCCGCAGCGCCGCGGCGTCCAGGCTGCGGCCCGTCGGATTGTGCACGGCGGGCTGGAGGTAGACGAGGCGCGGCCGCACCGTCGTACCGAACCGCCGCAGCGCCCCCGCATCGGCGCCTTCGCCGCCCGCGCCCGGCCGGTCGCCGCCGACCGGCACGAGCCGCGCCCCGCGGGAGCGCAGCGCCTCCAGGGCGCCCCGGTAGGTGGGGTTCTCCACGACCACCGTGTCGCCCGGGTCGACCAGGGCCTGTGCGACCAGCCACACCGCCTGCTGGGAGCCGGAGGTGACCAGGATCTGCTCGGGCCCGGTCGGCACCCCGGCCGCCCGGTAGTACGCGGCGATGCCCTCGCGCAGTTCGGGCAGGCCGTGCGGCAGATAGCCGTCGGCGCGCAGCAGCGGCGCGAGGTCGTCGGCCGTCAGCGCGCCCACCACGTCGCCCACCGTGCCGAGGCCGTCCAGGGCGCCGCTCGACAGGTCCGCCGTGCCGGTCCTGGCGTCGAAGCTGGCGAGCCGCCCCTCGCCCACGTCCCGCCCGACGGACCCCGAGCCGCGCAGCCGCGACCCGCTGCCGCGCCGGCTCTCCAGCCAGCCCTCGTCCTCCAGGAGGCTGTACGCCGCGGTCACCGTGGACCGGCTCACGCCGAGCACCAGCGCCAGCTCGCGCTGCGACGGCAGCGTCGAACCGGCCGGCACGTCGGCCCGCTCGGCGAGCTCCCGCAGCGCGTCCGCGAGCCGCCGGGGCAGCGGACCCGACCCTTCCGCGGACCAGCCGGTGAGCAGCCGGGACAGCCCGGCCGTCGGAATCTTCGCCATGCCCTCATCTTCCTCCACCCGCGGCACCGTTCGCCCCGCAGGCCCCGGCCCGCCCGCGACGACCAGGCAGGACGCGCAGGCCAATCGGCCCCGACTGGTCGTTGCCACGGCCCCGGGAGGGCCGCAGGATCGGCAGCACCGGGCACATGAAGGAGCGTGAGGGACATGGCGACCGTGGTCCTTGTCGGAACCTTGGACACCAAGGGCGAGGAGTACGCCTGGCTGCGTGAGCGCCTCAGGGAGTACGGCAGCGACGTCCTCCTCGTGGACACCGGCATCCACCCGCCGCCCGCCCACGCACCCACGCCCGACGTGCCCGCCGACGTCGTGGCGCGCGCCGCGGGGCAGGGCCTCAGCAAGCTGCGCACGGCGGGCGACCGGGGTGCCGCGGTCTCCGCGATGGCCGAGGGGCTCACCCGCGTCGTCCTCGACCTGCACCGCGAGGGGCGGCTGCACGCGGTGCTCGCCGCGGCCGGCAGCGGCGGCTCGGCGATCGCCGCGCAGGCCATGCGGGCGCTGCCCATCGGCGTACCGAAGGTCCTGGTCAGCACCATGGCGGGCGGCGACGTCGCGCCGTACGTGGACAGCAGCGACCTCACGATGATGTACAGCGTCGTCGACATCTCCGGCATCAACTCGGTCTCGCGCCAGGTCCTCGGCAACGCGGCGGCCGCCGCGGCCGGCATGGCACGGCGCAGGGAGCGCAACCACGAGGAACTCGCGGGGCCGCGCCGCAAGGTCGTCGCCGCCACCATGTTCGGCGTGACCACGCCCGCCGTCGACACGGCCCGCGCGCGCCTGGCCGAACTCGGCTACGAGGTCCTCGTCTTCCACGCCACCGGCGCGGGCGGCCGGGCCGTGGAGAAGCTCGCGGCCGACGGCATGCTGGACGGCGTGCTCGACCTGACCACCACCGAACTCGCCGACGAACTGGTCGGGGGAGTGCTCAGCGCGGGCCCCGACCGGCTCACCGCCGCGGGCGCCGCCGCCGTGCCGCAGGTCGTCGCGCCCGGCGCGCTCGACATGGTCAACTTCGGGCCCGCGGCGAGCGTGCCGGAGCGGTTCGCCGACCGGCGCCTGCTCGTGCACAACTCGACGGTGACGCTGATGCGGACGACCGCCGACGAGATGACCGAACTGGGCACCGTGCTCGGCCACAAGCTCGCCGCGGCCCGCGGCCCCGCCGAACTGTTCTGGCCCCTGCGCGGTCTGTCCGCCGTGGACGTGGCGGGCGGCCCCTTCGACGACGGGGTGGCCGACACGGCGGGCCTTGAGGCGCTGCGCGCCACGGTGCGCGGCAGCGGCGTACGGCTGCGGGAAATCGACGCCCACATCAACGACGCGTCCTTCGCCATCGCGATGGCCGACCGCCTGCACGAACTGATCACCGAGCGGTCCGCGGGTCCGGCAGGACGCTGACCCCGCCGCACGACCCGCCCCGGCGGTCCGGAGCCGCCCCGCACGTGAAGGAGAACACCATGAACCGCGAGGAAGCACTCGCCCGGCTGCGCGCCCAGGTGGCCGCGGGAAAGCCCGTGATCGGGGCGGGCGCGGGCACCGGCCTCTCCGCCAAGTGCGCGGAGGCGGGCGGCGTCGACCTGCTGATCATCTACAACTCCGGCCGCTACCGGATGGCGGGCCGCGGCTCCCTCGCCGGACTCCTGCCGTACGGCGACGCCAACGAGATCGTCACCGACATGGCCCGCGAGGTGCTGCCCGTCGTCAAGGACACCCCGGTGCTCGCCGGGGTGTGCGGCACCGACCCGTTCCGCCGCATGGACCTCTTCCTCGACCAGCTGAAGGCCATGGGCTTCAGCGGCGTCCAGAACTTCCCGACCGTCGGCCTGTACGACGGCACGTTCCGCGTCAACCTCGAAGAGACCGGCATGGGGTACGGCCTGGAGGTCGACATGGTCCGCGCCGCCCACGAGCGCGACCTGCTCACCGCCCCCTACGTCTTCGACCCCGAGCAGGCCACGGACATGGCCCGGGCCGGCGCCGACGTCCTCGTGCCGCACGTGGGCCTCACGACGAAGGGCTCGATCGGCGCGGGCACCGCACTCACCCTCGACCAGGCCGCGGCCGCCGTCCAGGAGATGCACGACGCGGCCAAGCGCGTGAACCCGGACGTGCTCGTCCTCTGCCACGGCGGCCCCATCGCCGAACCCGACGACGCGCGGTACGTCCTGGAGCACACCACCGGGGTCGTCGGCTTCTTCGGCGCCTCGTCGATCGAACGGCTGCCCACGGAACGGGCCATCGTCGAGCAGACCCGCGCCTTCAAGTCCCTGACGTCCTGAGGCGGGCGGGCCTCGGCACGCCCGTCACCAGAGGCGGGCGCCGCGCCGGGCCAGGTACCGCTGCGGATTGACGTCCGAGCCGTAGTGCCGTCGCGCCCGGATCTCCAGATGGAGATGGGGCCCGGTGGCACGCCCGGTGCTGCCGCTGCTCCCGATCCGGGCGCCGGTGCGGATGCGGGCGCCCTTGCGCACGCCGATACGGGACAGATGCGCGTACACCGCGTAGTGCCCGTCCGGCATCCGCACGGTGACGGCGTTGCCGTACGCCCCCGACCAGCGGGCAAGAACCACGACGCCGCCGCCCACCGCGTACACCGCGGTGCCGCGCGGGACCGCCAGGTCGATGCCGGTGTGGTAGCCGGCGAGCCAGTTGCCGCGCACGCCGTAGGGGGTGGTGATGCGGTAGTGCCGCCGCAGCGGCAGCGCGCACCGGCCCGGTGGCCCGTACTCCGCGAGTCCGCGGTCCTCGTCGTCGGGTATCTCCTCGTCGCCGAGGGCGAGCGCCGACTCGAACTCGGCGTCGTAGTGGGCCGCGCAGGAGTCGTCGGACCCGGCGGCGGACGCCGGTGCGGCCGCCCGCACGGAGAGGGCGCCGCCGGCCAGCAGCACCGCGGCCATCCCCAGTGCGTCACGTCGTGTGGTGCCCGCCTGACGCGGGCTGTCTATGTCGTCTCCCATCTCAGCCAGCAGACCGGTCGGCGCCCGCGAGCGCACGCCGACTGCGCCATCCGGTGTACCCGGGCAGAGGTGCGCGGGGTGCCCGCCGGGAGAAGTTCCTTCACATCTTCACGGCCCGCCGACGCCCGCACCCGCGGCCCGGCGGGAGCGGGCCCGAGAGGTCGGCCGCGTCCTCCAACTGATGGACGCCGAAAGACAGTTCACTCCGTACGATGACCTGGCGGACCCCGGCGGACGCTCCTGCCGAAGTGATCGTCCCCGGTGCCGGGGCGGCAGTTGTTCGTACAGACCGTCTGTCCGGTTGTCGTGCCCGGCGCAAACAGCGGATACGGTGCTGACGTGGTGATCGATAGGGAGGGGCCGGTGGCCGGAACTGCGCTGCTCGTTGCGGCGGCCCCCGTGGGCAAGGGCCGTCTCGTGGACGCGGCCTCCGTACTTCCCGTGCTCGCGGCGGTGTCACCGGCGGCCCTCGCCGGAACCCCGACCGCGAGCGTCGTGGAACTGGCCGATCCGCTGGACCCGCAGACGGTCCTGACCCGGCTGCGCGCCGCGGCGATGGCCCACGGGCCGCTGACCGTCTACCTGGTCGGACAGGTCCATCTCGACCGGCGCCAGCGGCAGTTGCACATGGCGCTCGCCAGGACCACCCCGGCAACGATGCGGTACACCGGATTCCCCTGGCACTGGTTCACCCAGGAACTCCGGCTGCGCCCCGCGGGCAGCACCACGATCGTCGCCGATCTGCACACCGACCCGGAGAGCTGGCAGACCCTGACCGGGCATCCGCTCGACGCGGGCCCCGGCGTCGCCCTGTACGGACGCGTCGCACCGCCCGCCCGGCGCCGCACCGTCGAGACTCCGTCGTACATGAAGGCGCTCGCCACCGTCCTGCGCAGCGGCCACCGGCCGCCCCTGCCCCAGCTCCACCAGCAGGCCGCGGCCCAGTCCCTGCCCGAGGGCGCACGGGACCTGCTGCTGGCCTCCACCGGTGCCGCGCCGGTGCCGCAGCAGACGCCGCCGTCGTCGTCCGGCATGGACCCGCACGCGGCGATCACCGCGGCCGTCGAGGCGGGACGGCACGGCGAGGCGGCGGCCATGGCCGCCGCCTGGGAGCAGACGGCGCTGCGCATGCACGGTCCCGGCTCCGGCGAGGTCATCCACTGGATGGAGGTCAGGGCCGATCTGGCGCGGTTCGCCGGGGAACCGGCGCGCAGCTGCGAGACCTGGCTCGCGGTCGCCGCCGCCCGGCTCACCGCGGGGCAGGCCCCGGACTCGGCCGACGTGGAGGCGGCGGCGGACCGGGCCCACCACCTGTGGGACCGGGTGCGCGACCCGGAGGCCGTCCGTGCGCTCGGCCCCGCCCTGGTCGCCCTGCGGCGCCAGGTGCCCGGCCGTCAGCGCGGCACGCTGCTGCTCGCCCAGCGGCGGCTCGAACAGTTCCACACGCAGCAGGTCGGCTGACGGTCCGGGCCGGTCAGAGCGCCGTGCCGAAGGCCTGCGTCCACCACGGTCCTCCGGAGCCGTTGTGGATGCCCACGCCCAGCTCCTTGAAGTCGCAGTTGAGGATGTTGGCGCGGTGGCCGGGGCTGTTCATCCACGAGTCCATCACCGAGGCCGGGGTCTGCTGGCCGCGCGCGATGTTCTCGCCGTACGTGCTCCAGCGGTAGCCCGCCGCCGTGATGCGGTCGCCGGGGTCGGTGCCGTCCGGGCTGGTGTGGTCGAAGTAGTCACGGGCGGCCATGTCGGCGGAGTGCTTCTGGGCCGCCGACGCCAGCTCGGCGTTGGACCGGACGGGGCCGCAACCCGCCTTGGAACGCTCGGTGTTGACCAGGGCGACGACCTGCTCCGCGGTGCCGCTCGGCGTCGCGGGCGCCGGATCGGGCGTCTCGGGCTTCGGCTTCGGGGCGGGCGCGGTCCTGGTCCTGCCGGGCGTCGGTGACGGCTTCTTCTTCGGCTTCGCCTTCGTCTTGCCGGGGCTCGGCGAGGCCGAACGCGTGGGGGAGGCCGAGGGGGAGGGGCTCTTCGACGCCGAGGGCGATGCGGTACGGGAGGCCGGTGCGGCGGCCGTCGCGGGTGAACTCTCGTCCGCGTCGGGCTCGGTGAGCAGATGCACCGCGGCGCCGCCGGCGACGAGAGCGACGACCGCGGCCGCCACCCCGGCGGTGCGGCGCTGCCGCTTGGCCCGCTCGCGACGGGCCAGCGTCCGCGCGGAGACGGGCGCCTGGCCGGTCAGCGGCGAGGCGGCGCCCACATGGACGAGGTCGGGCGGCGCGAGCCGCCCGGCGAGCGCGGCCCCCACCGGGACGAGACCGAGCGCCACCAGGAGACCCTCGGCGGGCACCAGGTTGCTCCAGTGGTTCTCGCAGACCGAGCAGCCCCGGGCGTGCCGGGCGATCCGCTTGCGCCACAGCGCCGACGGCGCACCGTCCCAGGACGCGGCGATCTGCTCAAGACCCGTACAGCGGGGCTCGGCGGACAGCGCACGGACCACCACACGGGCCGTCTCCAGCTGGGCCTTCATCCGCTGGACCCGCACCGCCGCGTGCTGCGGCGCCAGTTCGAGCGCGGCGGCGACCTCGGCCCGGGTGAGCTCGCCCGCCGACTCCAGCCACCACAGCGAGAGCAGCGCCCGGTCGTCCTCGTCCAGCCACCGGGTGGCCTCCGCGGTCTCACGGCGCTGGCCGGAGAGCCCGAGCCGGGTGATGGTCAGATCCACGAAGTCCGCGCCGGGGTCCACGACGTCGTACCCGTCCCCGAGATGGCCACCGGTGGGTATCGCGCCCGTGGCGCGCTCCCGCCAGTGGCCCCGTATCTGGTTCATGGTGATGGCCACCAGCCAGCTGCGGAACGTCTCGGGGCTGCGCAGCCCGTCCAGGCCGCCGAGGACGCGCAGCATGGTCTCCTGCACCACGTCGTCCACGTCCGCGTGCCCGTTCAGGGCCCGGCCGACGATGTTGTAGACCAGCGGAAGATACTCCGCCACGAGCGCGTCCTGCGCCTGCTGGTTCCCGTCCTGCGCTGCCCTGACCATCGCGGCTTGGCGTTCGCTGCTCACGCTGTGTCCACTTCCTCTGTGGGGGGTCCGTCTGCTCCGACACAGGGGAGACGCCCGGCGCCCGCCCCGATAACAGAAACCGGGCAGCCGGTGTCGGCACGGAGATCCCCGCACGCTATCCCGGCCCGCGGAACGCCCCGCAGGGGGTCAGGGGCCGGTGCGGTTCAGTGGTGCCGGAAGGCCACCTCGGGGTTGCCCGGAGTCGGACCGTCGAGCAGCGGCCGGTGGACGCCGCGCAGCTGCTCGTCGAAGAACGCCCCGACGTACGCACGGGGGATCTGCGCGGAGCGCTCGCCCGAGAGCGGCACCGCGGGATCGCTCACCCCGGCCTGCCCCGTGATGACCGGCACGTCGGTGAAGCTGAAGTGGCCCGAGCCCTTGACCGTGAGCCAGCGCTTCCAGCCGTCGAGGCCCTGCCAGGTGCTGTCCCAGTTCTTGCCGTCGCCCTGTCCCGGGGTGTGGTCGAGCTCGGAGCCCAGCATCAGGAAGGGGCGCCCGCCGAGCCCGGCCGGGTCCGTGTGGAAGTGGCCGTCCATGTTCACGCCCGCGCGCACCCGACGGTCGGTGGTCATCGTGGCGAGCGCGGCGGCCCCGCCGATGGAGTGCCCGCCCACCCCGACGCGCCGGGGGTCGATCAGCCGCGCATGGCGCCAGGTCGCGTCGCGCCCGGTCAGCCGGTCGATGACGTACGAGAGGTCCTTGGCGCGCCCCTCGGTGGCGACCTTGGCCATCCCGGGCTCGGCGACCGGATCGCACGCCTGGCAGGTGAGGATCCGGCCGCCGGGGAACGCCGTGCCGACGGACTCGTAGGCGTGGTCGACGGTGGCGACGACGTACCCGCGGCTCGCGAGGTCCTCGGCGAGGTGCGTCAGCGTGGCGCGCGGCGCGGTGAAGCCGGGGGAGAGCACGACCAGCGGGAACCGGCCGGGGGCGGGCCGCGCACCGGCCCGCGCGTACGTACGGGTCCCGCTGTACGCGGCGGCGGAGATCTGCTTGTCCAGGCCGCCCGACTCCAGGAGCAGCCGGGCCTCCTCCTTGCTCGTGTAGGCGGTGGCGTGCCCCGATCCGGGCCGCGCGGGGTAGTACACCGAGGTCATCAGCTCCCGTGCGCCCGCCGATGGCACCCAGGGGTCGCGGCGGCTCTTGTCGACGAGGTGCAGGGTGTCGCGGCCCACCGCGAACGGGCCGGTGGGGCGCGGCAGTTCCAGGGGCGCGACCGCCTTGTCCGCCGCCGCGGTGCCGTCGGCGGCGGGCGAGGGCACGGCGTGCGCGCCCGCCGCGCCCACGGCGGGCAGCGCGAGCGCAAGCGCGAGGACGGTGACAACGGCACGCCCCCGCAGGGCAGTTCGGGTTCCAGTCATGCTCAAGGACGCTAGGCGGAACGGCCGGGACGGCACGTCGCCCCCCGGTCTGATCCGCACCAGACCCTGGAGGTACGCGGGCGTCAACTCCCGGGAGGAGACTTGATGTGGCCACGGTGGCGCGTTCGACGACTCAGGAGGTTCGGATGTCTTCGGAGGAGAAGCCCGGAGAGGTGGGGTGCACCGGCACCGAGGAGGAGGGCGGCGAGGCACCCTGCGCGCTCAACCGGGTGTGCCCGGAGTGCGGCCGCCTGAGCGGGACGGCGGGCGCGCGCCACTGCGACCGGTGCGGCGGCGAACTCCCGGAGAGCGCGGGGTACTGATGGGGGAGGGGCAGCTCACCGGCCCCCGTCACCCGAATGGGCGTACATGACGCATTCCGCCCGAGCTGCCAAGGGCGCGCCCGTGTGCCACAGGCGCGACGTCCACAGCCGCCACGGGTCCCGGCGCGCGCCGCCTCGCCCCATGTCGCCCGAACAGGCGCGTGCGTGCGCCCGGGCGGAGGATGGCCGGACAGTCCGGCCGAGCCTGCGAGGTGGTTGCTGTGCAGATGAGAGCTGTGGTGGCGGAATTCCTGGGGACGTTGCTCCTCGTCTTCTTCGCGGTGGGGTCGGCCGTGCTCGGCGCCGAATACATCGGCACCCTCGGCATCGCGCTGGCCTTCGGCTTCACACTCCTCGCCCTGGCGTACGCCCTCGGCCCGATCTCGGGCTGCCACGTCAACCCGGCGGTGACCCTGGGCATGCTCTGCGCGCGCCGCATCGACATCCGCACCGCCGCCACCTACTGGATCGCCCAGCTCGCCGGCGGCATCGCGGGCGCGGCCCTGCTCTTCCTGCTGGCCAAGCAGGTGCCCGGGCTGAAGACGAGCGGAGCCTTCGGCAGCAACGGCTACGACGACCGCTCCGCGGTCGGCATCAACCTCGGTGGCGCCTTCCTCGCCGAGGTGGTCCTGACCTTCCTGCTCGTCTTCGTGGTCCTCGGGGTCACGCACCGGGTGGCGGTGACCGGCTTCGACGGACTGCCGATCGGCATCGCGCTCGCCGTCATCCACCTGGTCGGCATCCCGCTGACCGGCACATCGGTCAACCCGGCGCGGAGCCTGGGACCCGCCCTGTTCGCCGGGGGAGCGGCGCTCTCCCAGCTGTGGCTGTTCCTCGTGGCCCCGCTGGTGGGCGGGGTCGTCGCGGCGCTCGTGCACCAGGTGACGCACCCGGCGGGGGAGCAGCGCGTCATCGCCGACAAGGCGTCCGCGGCCTGACGGGGCCGCCGCCCACCGCGGACGCCCGCGGTCAGCGGGGCCCGGCGGGCGGCCGGAACGCCGCGTCGACGGCGTCGGCCACCGTCCTCGCCCACGGCGCCCTGACGATGTCGTAATGCGTGGCATCGATCTGGTGGCAGTCCTGGAGCGCGGTCAACCGCTCCTGCCACAGCCGCTGTTGGTGATCGGGCGAGCCGTGCGCGGGAAGCCCCGCCACCGGTCGGCGGGCGAGCCACAGCCAGGTGGGCGTGCCGGTGAGGTGCGGCGGTTCGTGGTGCGCCATGCCGGTCAGATTGGCCCGGCAGCAGTGCGCGAGCCGCTCGGCGTACGCCTGCGCCTGCGGGCCTGCCGGTGCCCCGGAGCCCGCCTGGCTCAGCTCGTGGGCGAAGACCGCCTCGATCCGGCTCTCGTCGTACGCCTGGAAGCGCGGTGCGGCGTCCGGCGGCGGCGGGTCGAGCAGATGGAGCCCCGCGACGGGACGGCCCGCGCTCTGCGCGTCGGCCGCCATGGCCTGCGCGACCCAGGCGCCGAAGGACCAGCCCATGAGGTGGGTGCGCCACTCCCCGTGCGGGAACCGCGCCCGCAGCGCGCCGTGGTAGCGCCGGGCCCGCTCCGCGAGCGACCAGGCGGGAAGGTCGGGCCTGCGCAGCGCCGGGTCGGGGATCAGACAGACCGTGAGGCGCGGGTCGAGCTCCGAGACCAGCGTGCGGTACGCCTGGATGTCCCCGCCGACCGGGTGGACCAGGCACACCAGATCGCGCCCTGTGCCCTCCTGCCACACCTCCAGGGCGACCGGGTCGGACGGGTCCGGTTCCTGGGGCGCCGCCTCGGCGATACGGGCGAGGACTTCGTTGAGGCTCACCCGGTGGCTGAGCCGGGAGAGTTCGATGCCGACGCCGTGGTGCTGCTCGATCTCCGCGATCAGGTCGAGCAGGGTCAGGGAATCGGCGCCGTAGTCGTACAGGGAGGCGTCCGGGTCGAGTTCGTCGAGTCCCAGCAGGCCGCACAGCAGGGCGGTGAGCCCGGCGTCGGGTGAGGCGGTCGGCTCGACCGACCGGGTAGCTGGCGACGGTGCGTCCGCCGACGGGGCGTCCGCCGACGGTGCGTAGAACTCCCGCGCCCGCTCGATGTCGGTGGTGGAGACGAGCAGGTGCGGCAGTTGGAGCCGCAGTGCCCGCGAGAACAGGCGGCGTCCTTCCTTCACCGCGAGGCCGACGGAGAGGTGGGCCTGGTGGCGGGCGTCGGAGTGGAGGGCGTCCCGCGCCATGCCGACCTCGCTCCACACGTCCCAGTCGACGGCGATGCGCAGGGTCGTCTCGGCCGGTCCCGAGCGGTGCCGGGCGAAGCCGTCGAGGAGGCCGTTCGCCGCGGCGTAGTCGAACTGGCCGATGCCGCCGAACAGCGCGGCCATCGACGAGCAGTACACCGCGAACGCGGGCGCGTGCCGCTCGATCAGCCGCTCGACGAGGAGCGCGCCGCGCGCCTTGGCGTCCGTCACCCGGCGCAGCGCGGCGGCGTCACGACGGGCGAGCAGGGCGCCGCCCGCCACACCCGCGGCGTGCACCACACCGTCGACGCGCCGCGTGCGGTCCTCGATACGGGCCAGGACCGCGTCGGTCGGCTCTGCGGCCAGGTCGGCCGCGATCAGGTCGACACGGTCCGCCCACTGCGCCAGATCGGCGGGCAGCCGCGGCTGACGGGAGATCAGGACGACCCGGCAGTCGGACTGCGCGAGGAGCCAGGCCGCGACGGAGCAGCCGATGCCGCCGGTGCCGCCGAGCACCAGATACGTCGCCGGTCCCGCGGGCAGTGCGGTCGGCGCCGTCGGGGCGGGAGCGGGCACCGGCAGCAGCGCCTGGTGCCACCAGTAGCCCTGGCGCAGCGCGAGGCGTCGGGGCAGCGCGGGGAAGGCGTCGGTCCCCGCAAGGAGCGCCGTCACGGACGACGCCCAGTCGGCAGGGTCGCCGGTGGGCAGGTCGAGCCAGTGCCCGTCGACCCCGCACTCTTGCGGCGCGACCTCGCCCGCGCCCGCGAGCAGGCCCGACTCGGGCCGCGTGACGGCGCCTTCGACCGGCTGGGCCCCGTACGAGAGCCACCAGGGCCGCAGCCGCACCGACGACGGCAGGCCTTCCGCCGCACGCAGCAGCGCGGACGGCGTGTCCAGGCAGGCCCAGCGGGCGAGTTCGAGGGAGTCGTCGCCCACCGGTCCCGTCACCGCGAGCGGCAGCGCGTGCAGCCAGTCGACCCCGGCCGGGCCCGCGTCGGCGAGCGCGTCGACGAGGTGGCGCAGCGAGCCGGGGTCGGCCGGGTCCACTTCGTAGACGTCGTCCGCGAGCCGGGCGAAGGCGGCGGCCGCGGTGACCTGTACGACCCGGTCGTACGCCTCCTCGAAGGAGCGGACCGCGGCCGGATCCAGCGGCTCCGCCGTCAGCGCGACCAGGACCCCCGGGACCCGGGGCGCACCGGTGGCGGCGCGGCCGAGGCGTACCCAGTGCGGCTGGTGCAGCCAGTCCGACTCGGGGAGCCGTTGCGGCAGGCCGCCGTCGGCCGGGGCGGGCCGGGCGTTCGCGGGTGCGGCGTGCTCGATGTCGTACTCGGCCAACGCGAAGGCGGGCGGCGGGAAGTCCCAGGGGGCCTGGGCGGGACCGGCCGGCCAGTGGACCGCCCGGCCGGACAGCCAGGCGTCGGCCACCTCGTCGGCGGTGCGGCCTTCGGCGGCCAGTGCTGCCGCGTCCGGCGTCACCTCGCCCGGCGTCACCTCGTCCGGCGTCACCTCGGCGCCCGCCACCGTACGCAGCCACGCCACGGCCGCGGCCGCGTCGGCGCAGACTCCGGCCACCCGCAGGCGGCGTGGGGTCCGGCCCGCCTGCAGATGGCGCAGCACCTGGTCGTACCCCGTCGGCCGGGCCTCCAGGTAGTCGGCGATCCGGGCGGCGTCGGCCCGCAGGGCGGATGCGCTGCTGCTGGAGAGCAACACGCAGGGGAGGGAGGTGAGGTGAGCCCCATCCGCCTCTGCGGGGCAGGCTTCGAGCACCAGATGGGCGTTGGTCCCGCCGATGCCGAAGCTGCTCACCGCGGCGACGCGGGGCCGCCCGTCCGGCCAGGGGAGCGCCTCGGTCGGTACGTAGAACGGCGCGGCGTCGGCGCCGATCTGCGGGTTGAGCCGGTGGAAGTCGACATTGGGCGGGATCACGCCGTGGTGGACCGCCAGTGCGGCGCGGACGAGACCGACGACGCCCGCGGCCGCGCCCAGGTGCCCGATCTGGCTCTTCACCGAGGCCAGCGCGCACCGGTCGGCGCCGTCCAGGTCGAAGGCCTGGCGCAGCGCGCCGACCTCGACGGGGTCGCCGAGCCGGGTGCCGGTGCCGTGCGCCTCGACATAGCCGAGGTCGGCGCCGGCGCGGCCGCTGCGGCGCAGCGCGGAGCGGATCACCTCGCGCTGGCCGGACAGCGAGGGAGCGCTGTAACTGAGCTTCGCGGAGCCGTCGTTGTTGAGGGCGGAGCCGGTCACCACGGCGTACACGGTGTCGCCGTCGCGCCGCGCGAGGCGCAGCGGCTTGAGCACCACCACGCCGACGCCGCTGGCGCCGACGGTCCCGCCCGCGTCGTCGCTGAACGGCCTGCAGTGCCCGTCGGCGGAGAAGATGTGCTGCGGACGGTAGGCGTAGCCGTCGGTGAGCAGCCGGTCGACGAGGACCCCGCCCGCCAGCATCACATCGGCGTCGCCCTGGCGCAGCAGCCCCGCCGCGACGTGCACCGCGACCAGCGAACTCGCGCAGGCCGCCTGGACGGTGAACGCCGGGCCCGACAGGTCGAGGTGGTAGGCGACCTTGGTGGTGAGGAAGTCCTTCTCGTGGTGGAGGGCCAGCTGGAAGCCGTCGGGCAGCCGCTGCGGGTCGGTGGTGCGCAGCATCGACTGGAAGTACGTGTTCTCGCCGCAGCCCGCGACGAGCCCGATGCGCGGGCCCGAAGGGTCGGCGATACCGGCATGCGCCAGCGCCTGCACGGAACTCATCAGGAGATGGCGCTGCTGCGGGTCCATCAGCCGCGCCTCCTGGCGGCTGATGCCGAAGTGCTCGGGGTCGAAGGAGAGGAGCCCCGACATCTGGCTGCGGGCGCCGACCAGGCCGTCGGCCGCCTCGAAGTGCTCCACGCCGCGGCCGCCGCCGCGCACCATCTCCCAGAAGGCGGCCAGATCGTCGGCGCCGGGCAGCCGGACCGCCATGCCGATGACGGCGACGGGCTCGTCGGCAGGGGCGGGCGCCGCCGCGGGGGGCGCCACCGCGGCGGGCTCGCGGACGGCCGTGGCGCTTCGGCCGTCCAGGAACCCGGCGAGGCTCCGGATGGTGACGTGCTCGAACAGATCGGGGATCGTGAAGTCCAGTCCGGGCTCCGCGGTGCAGCGCAGCTGGAAGCGCATCAGGTCGAGGCTGGCGGCGCCCGCGTCGAAGAAGCGCTCATCGGGCCCGATGGACCTGCCGACCACCGACTCGAACAGCTCGGTGAGCCGGGCCTCGCGCGCCGAGCGCACCGGCGCGACGGCCGCCCGGGTGCCCAGCTCGTCGCCGGGGGCGGTCGCGGCCGCGCGGCGGTCCAGCTTGCCGCTCGGTGTGAGCGGCAGCCGCGTCAGTCGCCGGAAGCGGTCGATCCGTACGTACGACGGCAGCAGCGGCGCCAGATGCCGGGCCAGCTCGTCCGGGTCCGGGTCGGGAGCGTTGTCGCCGCACTGCAGGCAGGCCACGAGGCGTGAACCGTCGCGTACGACCACAGCGTTGACGACGGCAGGGTGCCGCAGCAGGGCCGCCTCGACCTGGCCCAGTTCGAGGCGGTGGCCGCTGAGCTTGATCTGCTGGTCGTCGCGGCCCCGGAAGTGCAGCAGGCCGTCCGTGTCGAAGCGGGCCAGGTCGCCGCTGCGGTAGAAGGTGCCGAGGCCGGGCAGTTCGACGAACCGGTCCTCGTTGAGGCCGGGATCGCCCAGGTAGCAGGGCGCGGCCATCGGACCGCCGATGAGCAGCCGCCCCGTGCGGCCGGGCGGCAGGGGCTCGTCGGCCTCGTCGACCACCCGAAGCCGGGCGCCCGCGACCGGCGTGCCGATGGCGGGACGCTCGGGCCAGTCGGCCGGGTCGCCGGCCAGGCGGAGGGCGCTGACCACATGGGTCTCGGTCGGGCCGTAGTGGTTGAAGAGACTCGCGCCGGGCAGCCCCGCGAACCAGCGGCGGATGGCGTCCGTGCACAACAACTGCTCGCCCGCGGTGACCACTTCGCGCAGCCGCGAGGGATGGCGGCCGAGCCGTACGCCGTGTTCGGCGAGCAACTGCAGCGCGACGTAGGGCAGGAACAGGCGCTCGATGCCCGCCGCTTCGAGCTGGTCGAGCAGCGCGGGCACGTCCTGCCGCCACTCGGGACGCACCAGATGCAGCAGGCCCCCGCCGCACAGCGTGCCGAAGATCTCCTGGAAGGAGACGTCGAACGACAGCATCGAGAACTGCTGGGTGGCCGCGGGTGCCCCGAGCCCGCCGGACTCGCCCTGCCACTGGATCAGATCGCACAGCGTACGGTCGGGCACCCGCACCCCCTTGGGCGTGCCGGTGGAGCCCGAGGTGAACAGCGTGTACAGCGGCCGCCGCCCGTCGTGCGGCACCGGATCGGGGGCGTCGCCCACCACCGGCGGATGCTCCGGCAGGGCGACCGGGTGCCGCGGCGGTCCGCCCGGGGCGATCGCGTCGAGCGCGGGCGCGCCGTCCGGCGGCACCAGGACGCACAGCGGTTCCACCTGGGCCAGGATCTGCCGCAGCAGTTCGGGCGGGTAGGAGGGGTCGAGCGGCACGATGGTCAGGTTCAGCCGGGCCAGCGCGAGCAGCGCCACCACGTGCTCGGCCGACGGCTGGAAGTACAGCGCGACACTCCGTGGCCCGGTGTCGTCCGGCGCCGACGGGTGCAGCCGTCGCAGCTCGGCGGCCAACGCGGCGGCGTGCGCGTCCAGTTCGGCATACGAGAGCGTGCGGTCCTCGGCGACGAGCGCCGGTGCGTCGGGCGTGCGGCGGACCGTGCGCGCGAAGCCCTCGGCGACCGTCCTGAAGGCGGGCGGCACCGCGGCGGCGTGCCCGGGCTCGGGCAGCGCGCGCCGGTAGGGCGCCACCAGCTCGGCGGGGGTGACGTCCGCGCCCTCGGCCAGCAGGTCGAGACCGCGCAGGAAAAGACCCGC
The DNA here is from genome assembly GCF_042740435.1 of Streptomyces sp. NPDC059002. Classification (NCBI taxonomy): domain Bacteria; kingdom Bacillati; phylum Actinomycetota; class Actinomycetes; order Kitasatosporales; family Streptomycetaceae; genus Streptomyces; species Streptomyces sp. NPDC059002. Next base: position 233,503 of record NZ_JBHYJI010000005.1, read on the forward strand.
CAGCGCCGCCACGTCGTCGGCGTCGAAGTGCCGGGCGTCGTACTCCCAGAGGCAGTCGAAGCCCGCGCCGCGCTCGACGACCGACAGGGTCAGCGGGCACTTCGCGTCGGCAGGCGGCCGCCACCGCGGGTGGACGGTGCAGCCGGGCAGCTCCAGCGCGTCGAAGTCGGTGTTCTCCAGGACGAACAGGAAGTCGAACGGCGTCCCGTGGTCCCCGCGGTCGGCCAGGACGTCGCCGAGTGCCACGTCCTGCCGGTCGAGCACCGCCTGCACGGCGGCGCCGTACCGCCGCAGCTGGCTGCGCAGCTGTTCGCGCGGCGCCAGGTCGAGCGGGAGCAGCACGGTGTTGGCGAACATGCCGACACCGGCCTCGAATTCCTGCACGGGACGGCCCGCCACGGGGCTCGCGACGCGCGGCCGGGTCTGGCCCGTCACTCCGTACAGGCTCCAGGCGTAGACGCCGAGGAGCAGCTGGAAGCGGGTGAGGCCGAGGTCGGCGCAGAGCCGGTCGAGGGCGGTGCGGCGCCCCGGGTCCAGCGAGGTGCGCAGCAGGCGCCCCGCCCCGCCGTCCACCGCCCGGACCGGGTCGAGCGGTTCGTCCCGTGCCTCCAACGCCCCGTACGCGTCGGCCAGTTCGGCGCGCTGGGTGCGGTAGGCGTCGCGGGAGAACCACTCGCGCTGCCAGCCCGCGAAGTCCAGCGGGGTGGGCGCGGGCGACGGTGGTGCTGTGTGCTCCTGCTCGGTCTCGCCGCGCAGGGCGGCGGCGTAGGCGGCCGAGAACTCGCCGAACAGCACGTTGAGCGACCAGCCGTCGACGGCGATGTGGTGCAGCCGCAGCAGCAACTCGCCGCCACCGCCGTCGGGTTGAGGCAGCCACTGGGCGCGGAGCAGCCGGGGCCGGGCCAAGTCGAAGCGGCCTGCGAAGAATTCGTCGTACGGAGTGTCCTCGAAGGGCTCGGTCCAGGGGTCGTACGGTTCCGCCACCACCTGTCGCAGTCCGTCGGGTGTGGACTCGTAGGCGGTGCGCAGCGCCGGGTGGCGGGCCACCAGGCACCGCAGCGCGTGCCGCAGCGCGGCGGTGTCGACGGCGCCGTCGATGCGGAAGACCAGCGGAACGTCGTACGCGCGGGAGTCGGGCGCCTGCTGCTGCAGGAGCCACAGCCGCTCCTGCTCGGCCGTCGCGGGTGCCGAGCGGGCGTCCGTCGGGTCGGCCGGGGTCGGATAGGGCGAGCCGGTCCGGGCCGCCGCCGCGGCCAGCTCCGCGAAGTCGCCCCGCAGGATCAGCGCCTGCGGCACCTCGCGGCCCCAGCGCCGACGGGCCTCGAAGCGCAGCCGCAGCGCCTTGAGCGAGTCACCGCCGACCGTGATCCACCGGTCGGCGAGGCGCAGCCCGGCCACGCCCAGGACCTCTTCGGCCAGCTCGAGCACCTCGCGCTGCCACGGCGTGACGTCCGCGTCCCCGGCCGTGTCGCGCCGCCAGGGCGCGTCGTCCCGTGCGAGGAGCGCTGCCATGTCGACCTTGCCGTTGGCGTTGAGCGGCAACTCGTCGACCAGATGGGTGCGGTGCGGACGCATGTACGCGGGCAGTGCGGCCGCCAGATGCCGCTCGAAGTCGTCGAAGGACAGCTCGGCGCCGAGCACCAGGTAGGCGAGCAGTTCGTTGACGCCGCTCGCGTCGCGGCGGGTGCACACATAGGCCTGGCGCACCGCGGGATGCGTCACGATCTGCCGTTCGAGCTCGCCCGGTTCGACGCGGAAGCCGCGGACCTTGACCTGCCGGTCCGCGCGCCCGACGTATTCGACGCGGCCTTCCGTGTCGAGCCGGACCAGGTCGCCGGTGCGGTAGTGCCGTGCGGTGCCGCCGTCCGGCAGGGGGAGGGTGACGAAGCGGCGCCCGGTCTCTTCGGGGAGGTTGCGGTATCCGGCCGCCAACGCCTCGCCCGCCAGGCACAGTTCGCCCACCTCGCCGGGCTGTGCGATCCGGTCGCCGTCGGCCATCACCAGCATGTCGGTGCCCGGCAGCACGCCCCCGATCGGCACCACCTCGCCGTCGAAGTCCCGGGGAATCGGATGGACCAGCGCGAAGGTGGTCGCCTCGGTGGGGCCGTACACGTTGTGGAGCCGGGTGGCGCTCCCGGGGTTGTCGCGGTACCAGCGCCGGATCAGCCGGGCGTTCAGCTGCTCGCCGCCCACCAGGACGTGACCGACCCCGGCGAAGCAGTGCGGCGCCTTGTCGACCACCGCGTTGAACAGCGCCACGGTCATGAACAGGACGTCGACGCGCAGCCGTTCCAGCTCGGCCGTGAGCACGTCCGGCGTCTGCACCGTCTCGTCGCCGAGGATCACACAGCAGCCGCCGGTCAGGAGCGGGACCCAGACCTCGAAGCTGAGGGCGTCGAAGGCGGGGTTGGACAGGCAGGCGTACCGTGCGCCCTCCGCCACCGGGAGCGGTCCTGGCCGGGCCAGGCGCAGGATCCCGGCGTCGCGCACCTCGACGCCCTTGGGGCGGCCGGTCGTACCCGAGGTGTAGAAGACGAAGGAGACCTGCGCGTCGTCGCCCGCCGACTCCGTCGCCACGGCGTCGGCCACCGCGGGGGAGTCGTCCGCGAGCAGCGCGGCCACCGGCAACGGCCGTACGCCCGGCGGCAGCGCGTCCGGTTCCGGTCCGGTGTGGAGGACCGCCACGCAGGCCGCGTCGATGAGGATGTGGCGTCGGCGCCCGGCCGGGCTCTGGGCGTCGAGCGGCACGACCACCGCGCCGACGCGCAGGATGCCGAGCATGGCGCAGACCAGCTGCCAGGAGCGCGGCAGACAGACCGCGACCGCCTGGCCCGGGCGTACGCCGTGGCGGCGCAGCGCGTTCGCGACGGACGCGGCGGCCGCGTCGAGGGCCCCGTAGTCCATGCGGTGCGCGCCGTCGACGACCGCGGGCGCGGACGGGTGGCGGCGCGCCCGGTCGAGCACGGCCCGGGCGAGGGCGGCGGCCGGCGCGCGGCCGTCGGCCGGGGTGGAGCCGTCGGCCGGGGCGGGGCCACCTGCCGGGGAGTGGGAGTGGGACGACGGGTGTGACATGGGCTCCATCAGTTCTCCCGCGCCGGGGCCGCACCGGCCTCCGGGGCGGACGGCGGCGCGCCGGAAGCCGTGAGACGGTCCAGTTCGGCGGTGATCGTCGCGGCCACCCGGAGCACCTCGTCGGACTCCAGCATCTCCCAGTGGTCGCAGGCCACCGGCTCCACCTGGTAGTCGCCTGCGGTGCGGCGGCGCCAGAAGTCCCGTACCTCGCGCAGCAGTTCGTCCGTCGCGTTCTCACCGGCCTGCATCAGGACCGTGCGCGCCGAGGTCGACCCGGTGACGTGGGCGGCGGCGGTGCGCAGGTTGTGGTTGTAGATGTGGTGGTACTGCTCGATCTGCCGGTCGTCGATGCCGGGATACATGCCGTTGAACCTGACCAGCTTGTCGCGGAACTCGGCCAGGTCCACCGGCGTGCCGCCCACGCGCAGGGCCGGGTCGTCCGAGCCCTGGGTGTCGAGCAGCACCACGCTCAGGTCCGTGCGGCCCGCGGCGGCCAGACGGCGCCCCATCTCGTGGGCGACCAGACCGCCGTACGAGAGACCGGTGAGGACCAGCGGCCCGTCCGGCAGCGGCTCGATGAGCTGCAGATACGCCTCCGCCATGGCCTCGACCGTGGGCAGGAAGGACTCGCCGGGGTTGACGCCAGGCGACTGGATGCCCTGGACGCCCACGGCATCCGGCAGGGCCTTGGCCAGCGACAGATAGCAGAACGCGGTGCCGCCCGCCGGGTGGACGCAGACCACCCGCGCACGGCCTTCGCCCGCGCGGAACTCCAGGAGGTTGCTCGGCGGGGTCCCCGGGGCGCCGCTGCGCAGCCGCTCGCCCAGCGCCTCGATGGTCGGGTGCAGCATGATGTCGCGGACCAGCAGGCTCTCGCCGAACTCCGCGCGGATCGCGTGCGCCAGTTTGATGGCCGAGATCGAGGTGCCCCCGACGTCGAAGAAGCTGTCGCTGATGCCGATCTCGGACTGCAGCAGCAGCCGCTGCCATATCTGGTACAGGGCAAGCTCGACGTGGTCGCGCGGACTTGCCTGGTTGACCTGGTCGGACCGGCCGGTGCGCGCGCGTTCCAGGAGCATCGCGCGGTCGAGCTTGCCGTTGGTGGTCTGCGGCAGCCGCGGCAGATGGACGAAGTGCGCCGGGATCATGTGCCCCGGCAGGCGCCGGGCGAGCGCGGCACGCCATTCGGCGGCGGGCCGCGGCTCCGCGTCGCCCACGCCGACGGCGGCCACGAGGAACTGGTCGCCCGCGGCGTCCCGGTCGGCGATGACCGCGGCCTCCAGGACGCCCGGCTGGTCCAGCAACGCCGCCTCGATCTCGCCCAGTTCGATGCGGAAGCCGCGCAGCTTCACCTGGTGGTCGCCGCGGCCCACGTACATCAGGTCGCCGTCGGGCAGCCTGCGCATCAGGTCACCGCTGCGGTACATGCGCTCGCCGGGCGCGAAGGGGTCGGCCACGAAGCGTTCGGCGGTCAGGCCCCGGCGGCCCAGATAGCCGCGCGCCACGCCCGCGCCCCCGATGTACAGCTCGCCCACGACACCGATCGGCACCGGCTGGAGCCGTTCGTCGAGCACATAGGCGCGCATGTTGGAGACGGGCGAGCCGATCGGTGCCTGGCGCGCCACCGGCCGCCGGCCGACGTACCAGGTGCAGTACAGGGCGGTCTCGGTGGGCCCGTAGCCGTAGAGGATGCGCAGTCCCGGCAGGGCCTGCTCCATCGTGTGGAGATGCTCGTCGGTGAGGGGTTCGAGTCCGGTGTGGACGGCGCGGAGCGCGAGCCCGGCCAGGCGCTCGGCGGGTGCCTCGCAGACCCACTTGATGAACGCGGGCGGCAGGAACACCTCGACGATGCGCCGCTCCCGCAGCCAGCCGACGAGGGCCTCGGGGTCGGTGCGGACGTCCGCGGGCACCAGCTCCAGGGTGCCTCCCGAGGTGAGGGGCACCAGGAACTCCTGCACCGAGGCGTCGAAGGCGAAGTTCGGCCACATCGCCGAGGGCAGCCCGGGCGTCGCGCCGAACTCGCCGAGCCAGAAGTCGAGGAGGTTGAGGATGCCCCGGTGGGTGGCGGCCACCCCCTTGGGGCGGCCCGTCGAGCCCGAGGTGTAGATGACGTACGCCAGGTCGTCCGGCCGGAAACCGACACCGGGCGCGTCCTTTCGGGACCCCTCGGCCTCGATCTCGGTCAGGGCGGGCCAGTCGTCCGGCGGCGCGGCGGCGTCGCTGAGGACCAGCGTGGCGTCGGCGTCCGCCACCATGCCCGTCAGGCGCTCCGCGGGCAGCGCGGGATCGAGCGGCAGATAGGCGCCGCCCGCCTTGAGGATGCCCAGCATGCCCACGACCAGGTCCACGGAGAGGCGCAGGTGCAGACCGACCACGTGATCCGTGCCCACACCGCGCGCGATCAGGGCGTGGGCCAGGCGGTTGGCGCGCCGGTCCAGGGTGGCGAAGTCGAGCCGCTCGCCGTCGTGCACGACGGCGGTCTGTCCCGGCCGCTCGCGCACCTGCGTCTCGAACCGTTCGACCAGACCGGTCGGATCGCAGGGGCGGCGGGTGTCGTTGAAGTCCGTCAGGATCCGTCGGCGCTCCTGCTTGTCGAGCAGCGTCAGCGCGGCGGCGGGCCGGTCGGGGTCCTCGGTCAGCTGCCGCAGCGCGTGCTGGAGATGGCGGCCGAAGCGCTCGGCGGTCGCCGCGTCGAACAGCGCGGCGGCGTAGTCCAGACCGCCCACGACGCGGCCGTCGTCCTCCGCGAGGGACAGCGCCACATCGAACTGGGCGACGGTGTACGGCGAAGGGAGCGGCGTCGCCTCGACGCCCGGCAGCGTGAACTCGCCCTCCTCGGCGCTCCGCCAGGCGAAGTGCGCCTGGAACAGCGGCGTGTGGGCGAGGGTCCTCTCCGGATTCACCGCCTCGACGACCTGCTCGAACGGGAGATCCTGGTGGCGCAGGGCCTGGCGGGACACCTCGCGCACGTGCTGGACCAGTTCGGCCACCGTCGGGTCCGCGGAGAGGTCGACCCGCAGGGCCAGCGTGTTCTCGAAGAGGCCGATGAGGCCTTCGAGTTCGGTGCGCGGGCGAGGGTCGGCGGGCGTGCCGATCACCACATCGGTCTGCCCGGACAGGCGCGAGAGGACGAGCGCCCAGGCCGCGAGGACGGTCATGGACACCGTGGTGTCGTGGCGTCGCGCGAAGTCCCCGAGCGCGGTGGTGAGTTCCTCGTCGAGGCGGAGCGGCACCCGGCCGCCGCGATGGTCCTGCTCGGCGGGGCGCGGCCGGTCGGCGGGCAGCTCCAGGAGCGCGGGGGCATCCGCGAGCGCCTTGCGCCAGTAGGCGCGCTGCTCGTCCGCCGCGCCCTCGGACAGCCATGCGCGCTGCCAGGCGGCGTAGTCGGCGTACTGCACGGACAGGGGCGGCAGCGGATCGGCCGCGCCCTCGGCGAACGCGGCGTAGAGCACGCCGAGTTCCCGGGTGAGGACGCCCGTCGACCAGCTGTCCGAGGCGCTGTGGTGGAGCGTCAGGAGCAGGACGTGCCGGTCGGCGCCGAGCGTCACCAGACGGCCGCGGGCCAGCGGATCGCGCGCCAGGTCGAACGGCTCGGTGGCCTCCTGCTCCTGGAGGAGGGCGAGTTGCTCGTCGGCGTCGGGCCGGTCGGTGAGGTCCTGGAGGGTGAGCGGGAATCCCGCGTCGGCCGGGCCGATCTCCTGGAAGGGGGCGCCCGCCACGGTGACCAGCCGCGTCCGCAGCACCTCGTGGCGGGCGGCCAGGGCGTCCAGGGCCCGGCCGAGCGCCGCACGGTCCAGGCCGCCCTTCAGCTCCACGGCCAGGGGCGTGTGGTGCGCCTCGCTCGCGCCCCGCATCTGCGTCAGGAACCACAACCGCTGCTGCGCGTACGACAACTCCAAAGGCGCGCCGCGGTCCACGGGCAAAAGGACGGAGGGCTGCTTCAGCGCCGCGGCCGAATGTTCTGGGGCGGAATTGCGGAACTCCTGGTTCGCGGGCAAGGCTGACTCTCCACTCCGAGGGATACCTATTCACGGTGGTGACGGGATATCGCCCGGCGGGGTCTGCCGAGCCCAAAAGCGGCACCGCAACGCGTGATTGCGGTGCCGTAATGCACGATGCCGACCTGCAAATGCGATGATTGATCAGCACTTCGGAAACTGTCAATGGTCAACTGCATGAGCCCCTTCCGTTCGCCGCCCCGCGCGCGCCGCCTGTCCGAACGGGCAAGGAGCAATGCCCGAAAGGGCATTGGGGGCGGCCGGGGCAATGCCTTTCCCGGGCCGGTGCCCGATAACGAGGAAAACCGGGAAAGGCGTAACCTGAGACCGGCCGTCTTGCCGGTACCCGGTCATCTTGCCGACATCCCGGCCGTCAAGACGCCGCCCCGCCGCCCCGGCGCCTTGACGCCGCGTCGGCGTCTTGACAGCACCCGCCCCACGGCGATCGCCTGGAACCCGCCGCGGCGCGGAGCCGCGGCCGCCATGGCGTCGAGCACGGGCACGGGGGAGCAACAGGCCATGCTACGGGTGCACTTCACGGCCGAGGACCTGGCGCGGGTGCGGGTCGCGTCGGGACCCGACCACCTGTGGGAGATCAGCAACAGCGTCCAGACGCTGCAACGGCGGGACGGCGTACGGGTGTTCGGCGCTTGGCGACGGTGGGCGCGGCCACGGCTCTCGGAGAGCAGCCGACTCCTGTCGCCCCTCCTGCCGCCGCACGGCAACTCGCCGGACTTCCTCACCCCTTCGTCCGGCGACCGCGCGACCCTGGAGGGCGCGGTGGAAGAGCTGGTGCGCACACCTCGTCCGCGCCTGCGCGCCGATCTGCAGCGGGTGGCCGCGTCCCGTCGGCTCCCCGGCTGGACGGAGGCGCTCGCGGGAGGCGACGGGGCCGCGCTGAGGCGGCTCGGGCAGGCACTCCACACGTACCACCTGGAGGCGCTCGCACCGTTCTGGCGGCGCGTGCACGCCCACGTCGACGCGGATCGCGTCCTGCGTCTGCGCAGCCTCATGGAGGGCGGCACCGAGGGGCTGCTCTCCGGGCTCGGGCCTCAAGTGCGGTGGAAAACACCGGTGTTGGAGGTGGACTATCCCGTGGATCACGAGCTGCGCCTCGACGGCCGCGGGCTCACCCTCCAGCCGTCGTTCTTCTGCTGGCCCACCCCCATCACGCTCGCCGACGCGGAGCTGCCGCCCGTCCTGGTGTACCCCATCGACCACGCGGTGGACTGGACCCGCCCGGCGGTCGAGGGCCGTCCCGACGGCGGTGCGCTGGGCGGGCTCATCGGGCATACCCGCGCGGCCGTGCTCACGGCGGTCCGCACCGGCGCGAGCACGGTGGAGCTCGCCCGGCAGCTGGAGGTGACCCACCCCGCCGTGAGCCAGCACATGAAGGTGCTGCGCGCCGCGGGCCTGGTGACCACGGTCCGCAGGTCCGGCCGGTCCTTGCACGTCGCGACCGCGGAAGGGCGCGCGCTGCTGCGCAGTTGTGAGCGCGGCGGCGCGTAGGCGGCTCGGAGGGCCGGGGACGTAAGCCTGGGCTTTCATCGGTTGCATCTGGCATGAGCATGCAAGGAAGCTGGCCGGGCTGTGCTACGCGCGTCCCCCACCGCCCGTGACGCAACAGCCCCCGCTGTGCGCGCAGTTGGCGTACGCACCCCGAAGGAACCGCAGCGCACGGGCGCCGGGGACGCATCGACGATCCGACGAAGGAGTGCCGATGCACACCACCCGTACCCGAACTCTGTTGCGCCCGGCGGCCGTTGCCGCCACGCTCGCCGCCGTCGGCGCCCTGTTCGCGGCGCCCGCGGCGGCCCACCCCGGCGCCCCCGCCACCGCGGCGGAGGCCACGTCGGGACACGGCCTGAAGTGGTTCCAGGCCCGGCACGGGCTGCCCAGGACCGGCACGGTCGACCGGGCGACCGCCAGAGCCCTGCGGGACGCCTCCGACACCGAACTGCACCGCACCTTCCGGACCGCCGCCGACCTCGGCCCGGAGGAACTCGCCAACGCCCGCACCGTCATCGGCGTCGGCAAGGGCGCCCAGATCCCCGAACAGGGCCAGGTCATCGCGCTGATGACCGCCATGCAGGAGTCGAAGTTCGTCAACTACCTGACCCCGGTGGACCACGACTCGCTCGGCATCTTCCAGCAGCGCCCCAGCACCGGATGGGGCACACCCGAACAGATCACCGACGTCCCCACCTCCTCCAAGTCCTTCTACGGAGTGGCTCCCTTCGGCAGCAACCCGGGCCTGATCCAGATCGAGGGCTGGCAGACGATGCCGCCCGGCGACGTCTGCCAGGCGGTCCAGGTCTCCGCCTACCCCGACCGCTACGCGCAGTGGGAGCAGTTCGCCCGCGACCTGCTCGCCCAGGAAGGCCCCACCGTCCCGCCGATCCCCTGACCCGCCCCCCGGCGCGCCGGACCCTTCCGCCTCGTACGCCCCGCACACCCCATCCCGCACATCCCGCACACCCCACCCCTCACAGCAGGAGCCCGTATGCGCAAGAGACTTCTCTCCACCGCGATCGCCGCAGCCGCGGTGGGCGCCCTCGTGACCCCGGCCGTCGCCCAGGCCGACCCCGCGCACCCGCACCCGGGCGGCACCTCGGTGCTCGGCCACGGTTCACGGGCGGGCACCGCGGTCGTCAGCGGACACAACGAGCCCGGCACCCGGCTGCGCGTGGACGGCGCGCGCACCAGGAGCGCCCACACGCTGCCCGTCGACTACCAGGTCCAGGAGACCGGCTACTGGTGCGGCCCCGCCGCCACCCGCATCGCCCTGTCCGCCCGCATCGCCCCGCCGAGCCAGGGCGACCTGGCCGCGCAGCTCGGCACCACCGAGGCGGGCACCGACCACATCGGCCAGGTCACCCGCGTCCTCAACGCCGACCTCGGCACCGGCTGGTACGAGACCAAGGAGATGCCGGACGACCCGCCCACACAGGCCCAGAAGGACCTGCTGTGGAACGACATCGTCCTGGACATCGACAACAACTACCCGCTGGTGGCCAACATCGTCGCCCCGCCGGGCAACCAGCCGCCCGGCTACCCCTCGGACCAGACGATCTACCACTACTTCACGGTCATCGGATACGACGACGCGAACCGCACGGTCCTGATCGCCGACCCCGCCTCCTTCAGCGGCAACCAGATCTACTGGCTCTCCTTCGACCAGCTGGCCAGCCTGGTCCCGCCGAAGGGGTATGCGGCCTGAACGACCGTGCGGGTCCGCCCTCTTGACACATCTGTACGGTTTGGCGACCTTTGAGCCGCGCCACGCAGTGCGCTCCCGAAGGAGCGGCGGGGCGCGGACAATGCGTCACGGGGGGAGTGGTCATCCATGCGATCAACGAGCTGCCGTCCACACACGGCACCGGTCCGCGCCACGACCGGCGGGTCCGCGACGGAACCCGTGGAGAGGCGGTCGGTCTGAGATGGACCTCTCCCTCCACGGACCCGACGAGCTGAGTGCCGCGCTGCGGCAGGCCTGGCACCGGACGATGGACATGTCGCCGCAGTACGCCAACCCGTTCCTCGCACCGGAGTTCGCGGCCGGTGTGGCCAGGCACCGCCGCGGGGCGCGGGTGGCGGTGCTGCACGAGAGCGGCGAGCCCGTCGGCTTCCTGCCGTTCGAACGCAACGCCCTCGGCGTCGGGCGCGCCATCGGCCTCGGCCTCTCCGACTGCCAGGCCCTCGTGCACCGCCCCGGGGTCACCTGGGACACCAGGGACCTCCTGCGGGGCTGCGGCCTCTCCGTCTTCGAGTTCGACCACCTCGTCGAGGAGCAGCAGCCCTTCGCCGCCTCCGTCACCGGGACGTTCGCCTCACCGGTGCTCGACCTGAAGGTGGGCGAGGAGAGCTACCCGGAGTGGCTGCGGGGCGCCTACCCGGGCCTCGCCAAGACGACGTTGAAGAAGGAACGCCGCCTGGGGCGCGACCTCGGCGAGGTGCGGTTCGTCTACGACGAGCGGGACCCCGCGGTGCTGCGCACGCTGATGCGGTGGAAGTCCGCCCAGTACCGCAGGACAGGACGGATGGACCGGTTCGCCAAGCCGTGGATCGTCGACCTGGTCGACGACCTGTTCCAGGTCCGTGAGGAGCACTTCACCGGCGTCCTCTCGGTGGTGTACGCCGGGGACCGGCCGGTGGCCGCACACTTCGGGCCGACGTCCAGCACGGTCTTCGCGGCCTGGTTCACCGCGTACGACCCGGAACTCGGCTACTACTCGCCCGGCCTGATGATGCACTTGCGGATGGCCGAGTCGGCGGGCCGGGACGGAGTGCGCGTGATGGACATGGGGCGGGGCGAGAAGGAGTACAAGGACTGGCTCAAGACCCGCGACCTGCGCGTGGGCGAAGGCTTCGCGACCCGCACCCACCCGGTGGCGACCGCCCACCGGATGTGGCGCAGACCCGTGCGCGGACTGCGGAACACGGTCCTGGCCCATCCCGCGCTGCGCGACCCTGCCGACCGGCTCCTGAAGACCGTCGGCACGCTGCGTACCTCGCGGCGGGGTTCCTGCTGACCGTACGGGTCCCGCGGTGCGCGGAACCCGACGAGTGGGGCGGCCCACCTGGAGGGAGGGGCTCGCCAGGGGGCCCTTCGCCCCACTCGCCGGCCGGCTCCCGGCGGCGGTCGGGCGGCCGATGTCTCCCGCGGTGGCCGCCTAGCCGGTTGGTGCTGCACACCGGGAGCCTGTGGTGGTCCGGGTGGTGGGAGTCGCCGGGGGAGACAGACGGGTCTGTCTTCCGGACCGGTGCCTTCACGATGGCAGCGGGCGGAGGCCCTGTCCAGGACTAATCTGGAGGATTATGGACAGCGGCCCGCCGTCTGAGACGCCCCGACTCCCGCCGCGGGAAAGGATATTGAGCGCCGCGTACGCCCTCTTCTCCAGACGCGGTGTCCGTGACGTGGGCGTGGACGAGGTCATCGCCCGCTCCGGGGTCGCCAAGGCGACGCTCTACCGGCACTTCCCCTCGAAGGACGACCTGGTCCTCGCCTTCCTCGCCCGCAGGGAACGGCAGTGGACGCTGGGGATGATCGTGGCGGGGGCCCGGGAGCGGGGCCGCACGCCGGAGGAGCGGCTGCTCGCCATCTTCGACGTCTTCGACGACTGGTTCCGCAGCGACGACTTCGACTCGTGCGCGTTCATCAACGTCCTGCTGGAGATGGGCGGGGAACACCCGCTGGGGCGCGCGAGCATCTCGTATCTGGCGAATATCCGCTGCCTGGTGTGTGCGATGGCCGAGGAGGCCGGGCTGCGCGACGCCGAAGGGTTCGCCAGGTCACTGCACATCCTGATGAAGGGATCGATCATCTCGGCGGCGGAGGGGGACACCGACGCGGCCCGCCGGGCCCGGGCGATGGCGTGCGCCCTGATCGAGCGGCACCGGTGACCGGATCGGCCGACGGGTGGCTCGCCCTCGCCCCCGGGGTGTTGCCCCTGGCACGCGCGATGCGCGAGTGTGCTCTGTCATGGACCGTGAGCGGAACAACGCCGCCTTGCCCCTGTCCCGTCGTCAACTGCTCGTCGCCGCGGGCGCCACCGGCGCCGCGGGAGCGATGACCGCCCTGGGCGCCACCCCGGTACTCGCCCGGCAGGATTCCGAAGTCGCCCTCTCCTTCACCCGGGGCACCAACGCGGCCGCGACCCTCGCGCCCGCCGGTGACCGCCTCGTCGCCGAGGCGCAGGCAACACTGTGGTCGGTGCCGCTCGACGGCGGAAAGGCGGTGCCTCTCACCCCCGCCGGACTCGAACCGAACCGTCCCGTGCACGCCCCCGACGGGGAACTCGTCGCGTTCTGCGCGTATCAGGGCGGCGGCTTCCACCTCTGGACGGTGCGCCCGGACGGGACGCGGCTGCGGCAGCGCACGGACGGGCCCTGGGACGACCGGGGCCCCGCCTGGTCGCCGGACGGCACCCGCGTCGCCTTCGCCTCCGAGCGGGGCGGCGACCCCGTGAAGGGCAGCCCGTACCGCATCCATGTCCTCCACCTCGACAGCGGCCGACTGACCCGCGTCACCGGGCTTCCCGGGCAGGACGGGCCGCTGCAGGACGGGCCGTGGGAGGACTTCGACCCCACCTGGTCCCCGGACGGCGAGCGGATCCTCTTCGTCCGCGGCACACCCGTCACCACACCGCAGGGGACGTCCCTCGACTCCCGCACCGTCGCCGCGGTCGACGCCGGGGGAGCGGGCCCCGTCACCGTCGTACGCACCGAGACCACCGCCGCGCAGGTGATGACCCCGGCCCTGTCCCGGCACGGCGACCGCCTCGCCCACCTGCGCACCACGCCGTCGCCGAACGGCTCCTGCACCCTGGTCGTGGACGGCGAGGCCGTCGCCGTCGACGGGGACATCGCGCCCGTGCCGCCGCGCTGGACCCAGGACGGCCGCCTGCTCCTCACCGTCGACGGCCGCTTCACCCTCGTACGCCCGGACAGGCCGAAGGCGACGCAGACCATCCCGTTCGACGCCACCCTGCCCGTGGACCGGCCCCGCTACCGCGTCAAGGAGTACGACCTCGGCCAGGGCCGGGCCCGTCCGGTGCGCGGCATCCACCTGCCCGCACTCTCGCCCGACGGACGGCACATCGCCTTCGCGGCCCTCAACTCGCTGTGGCTCGCGGACACATCGGGCGGCCGCCCGCCCCGGCGGCTGCGCACGGCGGCCGCCACCCAGTACCTCCTCGGACCCGCCTGGGCGCGCGACGGCAAGTCCCTCGTGTACGCCGACGACCGTGACGGGCTGCTCGGCGTCCACCGGCACGATCCCGCCACCGGCAAGGAGACCGCGCTCGCCACGGGCGGCCGCGTGCACCCCGCGCTGTCGCCCGACGGCAAGCGCCTCGCCTGCCTCGACATGACGGGACAGCTCGTCGTGCGCGACCTCGACACGGGCACGGAACGCGTCCTCGCGACGCCGCTCGGCGGCGGCGGGCTGCCCGGCAGACCCAGCTGGTCGCCCGACGGCCGACACGTCGCCCTGTGCGACCGCAACCGGCTCAACCTCCGCTTCCGCGAGGGCTACAACCTCATCCGCGTCGTCGACACCGAGACCGGCGCCGACCGGCTGCACGCCGCCGCACCCCACACCTCGCTCTCCGACCGGTACGACTCCGGGCCCGTCTGGTCGCCCGACGGGCGATGGCTCGCCGTGATCGTCGAGTCCGCGCTCTGCCTGCTGCCCGTCGCGGCCGACGGCACCCCGCGCGGCGAACTGCGCACGCTCACCCGCGAACCGGCCGACCACCCCTCCTGGTCGGGGGACTCCAGGACCCTCCTCTACCTCTCCGGCACCCGGCTGCGCCTGATCGGCGTCGACGGCGGCGCCGCCCGCACCGTCCGCGTCCCGCTCGACGCGCGCAGGCCCACACCCGCCGACACGGTCGTGCACGCGGGACGGCTGTGGGACGGCACCGGCGACAGCGTGCGCGACGACGTGGACATCGTGGTGCGCGCCGGACGCGTCAGCGCCGTCGAACCCCACAGGCCCGGGCGCCACGCGGCCGCGACACGCAGCATCGACGCATCGGACCGCACCGTCGTCCCCGGACTCTGGGACACGCACACCCACCCCTGGCAGAGCACCTACGGCGGGCGGCAGACGGTCGGCCAGCTCACCTACGGCATTACCACGGCGGTCTCGCTCGGCGGCTTCGCCCACGAACAGGCCCGCATCCGCGAGGCGGTGGCGGCCGGACAGCTCGCCGGGCCACGGCTCCTGACCACGGGCGAACTCCTCGACGGCGCCCGGGTCGCGTACAGCATGGGCCGCGCGCACACCACCCGAGCGGGCCTGCGCCGATCTCTGGAACGGGGCGAGGCCCTCGACTGGGACTTCGTCAAAACCTATGTACGCGCCCCGGGTTGGGTCATGGCGGAAGCCGCCGAGTTCGCCCACCAGCGGCTCGGCGTGCGCACCGGAGGCCATCTGCTCTCGCCCGGCATCCAGCTCGGCCAGGACGTGACGAGCCATCTGCAGGCCACCCAGCGCGCCGAGTTCGGCCATGCGATCACCGCGACGGGCCGGGCCTACGACGACGTGCTGGAGATCTACAGCGCACCGGGCGCCCGCTTCTCCCTGATCGCCACCCCGTTCACCTCCGGGCCGCTCATCGGCGCGGACCCGGGCCTCGCCGACGACCCGAGGGTCACCGCCGTCATGGCGCCCTGGGACGCCGCGTCGGTCAAGAAGTCGGCGCAGGTGCCGCCCACCGAGGCCCAACTGGCCACGCTGCGCACGGAGACCGACATCTACCGCCGCGTCCTCGCCGCGGGCGGCCTCGTCGCGCTCGGCACCGACCAGCCCATCGTGCCGATCGGCCTCGCCCTCCACCTGGGACTGCGCGCGCTGCACCGCGGCGGCCTCACCCCGGCGCAGGCCCTGCGCACCGCGACCGTGCTGCCCGCCCGGCTGTTCGGCGTCGAACGCGAACTGGGCACCGTGGAGCCGGGCAAGCTCGCCGACCTCACCGTCGTCGACGGCGACCCGTTCACGGACTTCCGGACGATGGTGCGGACCGTCGCGGTGCTGCGCGGCGGAACCCCGTACAGCACAAAGGAGTTGGTGGGCGCGTTCGAGCCGTCCGCCCGGCGCATGGGCGCACGGCGCGACGCGGGCCCGGGCGACGGCGCGGCCACCCGGGACGACTGGCTGGCGGTCGCGGAGCAGATGCGCAAGGACGGTTGCTGCTGAGCACTCCGGCACCGGCGTCAACACGGCGCCCCCCACCCACATGGGCGGCTTCCTCGGCGTCCGCGCCTGCGCCTGTGCCGGTGCATCAGACTGCTGCCCATGGAAGGAAAGGTTCCTGAGGAGAAGACCAGTTTTGTGGGGCGCGAGGCGGACCTGCGGCGGCTGAGCGAAGCCCTCGCGGCGCACCGCCTCGTGACCCTGACCGGGATGGGCGGCGTGGGCAAGACCCGGCTCGCCCTGCGCGGAGCCCTCCAGGGCAGGGCCGGGTACCGCGACGGGGTGTGCTGGGCCGACCTGTCCCCGCTGATGGACGCCCATCTGCTGACCGCGACGGTCTGCGACGCCGTGGGCCTCGCCGACCACACGCCCCGCATACCGGTGGACGCGCTGCGGTCCTGGCTGCGCGACAAGCGCCTGCTCCTCGTCCTCGACTCCTGCGAGCATCTGACGGACCAGTGCCGCCTGTTGATCGCCGACCTGCTCGGCGTCGCCCCCGGCCTGACCGTCCTCACGACGAGCCGCCAGCCCTTACTCCTGCCCGGCGAGTGCGTCCTGGACGTGGAGCCGCTGCCGGTCGGACGGGCGGCGGCGGGCCGCTCCGACGCGCTGCGGCTCTTCACCGACCGGGCCGCCCGCATCGTCCCCCGCGCGACGCTCGCGTCCCCGGGCTGGGCCGCCGACGCCGCCGAGGTGTGCGAGCGGCTCGAAGGCATCCCGCTCGCCCTGGAGTTGGCCGGGGTGCAGCTGCGCCACCGCAGCGTACGGAGCCTCGCCGACGGGCTCGGCTCCCGGCTCGCCGAACTCACCGGGTCACCGCGGATGCGCCCCGCCCGGCACCAGAGCCTGCGCACGACGATCGGCTGGAGCCACGAGCTGTGCACCCCCGCCGAACGGCTGCTGTGGGCGCGCCTCTCGGTGCTGCGGGGCCCGTTCGACCTCGGCGTCGCCCAAGCGGTGTGCGTGGGCGGGCCGTTGACGCGCAGGACCGTCGCGCGGGCCCTCGCCGGTCTGGTGCGCCAGTCGGTGGTCGGCCGTGACGGGCCCCGCTACCACATGCTCGACACCCTCAAGGAGTACGGCCGCATGTGGCTCGCGGAGCTGGGCGAGGAGGACCTCGTCGCCGACCGGCACGCGGCGTGCTTCCTGAACCTCGCGCGGCGCGCCGACACCGAGTGGCTCGGCCCCCGGCAGGCCCACTGGTACCGGCGCGTCGCCGAGACCCACGCTGACCTCTGCGCCGCCCTGCACCACCTGCTGGACCGGGCCCCCGCCGAGGGTCTCGAACTGGTCAGCCGCGTGGCCTTCTTCTGGAGCTGCTGCGGCCATCTGCACGAGGCCCGCACCTACTTGGAGCGCGGCCTAGCCCGGCACCACGAACCGGGCCCGCTGCGCACCCGCGCCCAGTGGGCACTCGGCGTCGCCGCGCTCCTCCAGGGCCAGCACGAGACCGCCGAACGGCTCGGCGAGCACTGCGCGCGCGAGGCCGCACGGGACGGCGACGGCCAAGGCGTGCTCGCCGCCGCGTACTTGAGGGGCATCACCTATCTGCTCACCGGACGCCCCCTGGTCGCCCGCACGCTGGCCCTGCGCGCCCTGGACGACATGCCGGGCGAGGACCTGGCGTCGGCCTCCCGGCTGCGCTGCCGCCTGGTCGCCGTCTTCGCGCAGACCGCGCTCGGCGCCCTCGACGAGGCCCTGGAGGCGGCCAGGGAACTGCGCGCGGCCTGCGAGCGGATCGGCGAGCACTGGACCCGGTCCTACCTCGACTACCAGCTCTCCCTCATCGCCCTCTTCCAGGACCGGCCGCGTGAGGCGGCCGACCACGCCCGCGCCATGCTCCTCGGCAAGCAGCGCATCGGCGACAGCTTCGGCATCGCCATCGGCCTCGACCTCCTCGCGGCCGCGTCGGCGGCACAGGGCAGGGCCGAGCAGGCCGCGCTGCTCTCCGGCACCGGACACGCGTACTGGCGCAATGTGGGACACCCCCAGCGCGGCACACCGGAGCTGGCCCCGCTGCGCGCGCGGACCGAACAGCTGGCCCGCGCCGGCATCGGACCGAAGGCGTACGCACTCGCCCTGCGCAGAGGGGAACGCGACACCGGCACCGGCCTCGCGCTGGCCCTCGGCGAGTACACGCTCCGAGGAGGGCATGCCAAGGGCGGCTGAAACCGGGAGAGGGAGAGGCGGCAACGGGGAGAGGGAGAGAGGCGATCAAGGGAAAGAAGGCGTACCCACTCCTTTCCACTTTCAACTTATAGCTGACAGGGGGGCTTGCGGCAAGGCCCCTCCCATGCCGCAGAATCTCTCGCCGAGGCCAGAACTTGCGGAAATGGGAGATTCATCAAGTGCGTTCGTATTCGTCGGTCGATGGGGCATTCGACCTTCCCGAGCACCTCGCGCCCAAGGCGCAGGCGCAGCTGATCGACGCCGACGAGCGGCACTTCGCCGCGGTCGCGGAGAGCCTGGAGCAGACGATCGCCGATGTGTCCCACGCCCTCGACACCGTGCGCAGGGCGCCCGGCGGCATCGGCAGGGAGGCGATGGACCGGGACACGGAGATCCACCGGCTCACCGGCCGGCTGCGCGCCCTGCGCCGCTTCGGCCTCGACCTGTGCCTCGGACGGGTCGTCGGCGCCGCCGACGCCGAGCCCGTGTACATCGGACGGCTCGGCCTCACCGACAGCTCGGGGCGGCGCCTCCTGATCGACTGGCGCTCGCCCGCGGCCGAGCCGTTCTTCGCGGCGACCCACGCCAACCCGATGGGCCTCGTGAGCCGCCGCAGGTACCGCTGGACCCGCGGCAGGATCAGCGACTACTGGGACGAGGTGTTCACCGCCGAGGGGCTCGAAGGCCATGCCGCGCTCGACGACCAGTCCGCGTTCATCGCGAGCCTCGGCGGCAACCGGTCGGACCGGATGCGGGACGTGCTCGGCACCATCCAGGCCGACCAGGACGCCATCATCCGCGCCGGATCCCGTGGCGCCCTCGTCGTCGACGGCGGTCCCGGCACGGGCAAGACGGTCGTCGCGCTGCACCGCACCGCGCACCTCCTGTACTCCGACCCGCGCCTCGGGCACCGCAAGGGCGGCGTGCTGTTCGTCGGTCCGCACCAGCCCTACCTGGCGTACGTCGAGGACGTCCTGCCCAGCCTGGGCGAGGAGGGCGTGCAGACCTGCACGGTGCGGGACCTCGTCACCGAGGGGGCCGCGGCAGGGGAGGAGACCGACCCGGAGGCGGCCCGCCTGAAGTCGACCGCGGGCATGGTGCGGGCGATCGAGAAGGCCGTCAGGTTCTACGAGGAGCCGCCGGCCGAGGGCATGACCGTCTCGACCGACTGGGCGGACATCTGGCTGAGCGCCGAGGACTGGGCCGAGGCGTTCGAGGCGCCGGGACCCGGCACCCCGCACAACGAGGGGCGCGAGCAGGTCTGGGAGGAACTGGTCGCGATCCTCCGGGACAAGCTCGACGACGACGTGCCCGAGGAACTCTTCCAGCGGTCGCTGCGGCACGACGAGGAACTCGTCACGGCCCTCCACCGCGCCTGGCCGCTGCTCGAAGCGGCCGACCTGGTGTCGGACCTGTGGACGGTCCCCGCCTATCTGCGGATGTGCGCGCCCTGGCTGAGCCCTGACGAGGTGCGGACGCTGCTGCGCAAGGATGCTCCCCAGGCCTGGACGGTGTCCGACCTGCCGCTCCTGGACGCGGCACGGCAGCGGCTCGGCGACCCGGAGGCGGCCCGGCGCAGGCGCAGGCACGAGGCGATCCTGGCCGCGCAGCGCGAGCGCATGGCGCAGGTCGTCGACAACCTGATCGACGCCGCGGCCGACTCCGGCGCCGACGGCGACGACGGCGAGGGCCTGGTGCGCATGCTGCGCGGCCAGGACGCCAAGGTCAGCCTGGTCGACGAGGCCGAACTGCCGCCCGGCGACCCGGATCTGCTCGCGGGGCCGTTCGCGCACATCGTGGTGGACGAGGCCCAGGAACTCACCGACGCGGAGTGGCAGATGCTGCTGCTGCGCTGCCCGTCCCGGTCCTTCACCATCGTCGGGGACCGGGCCCAGGCCCGGCACGGGTTCACGGAGTCGTGGCAGGAGCGGCTCAAGCGGATCGGGCTCGACCGGATCGACGTGGCGTCCCTGAGCATCAACTACCGCACGCCGGAAGAGGTCATGACGGAGGCCGAGCCGGTCATCCGCGCCGCGCTCCCGGACGCCAACGTGCCGACCTCGATCCGCAGCAGCGGCATCCCCGTCGTGCACGGCTCCGTCGCGGACCTCGGCCAGGTCCTCGACACCTGGCTCGCCGCGAACGCCGACGGGATCGCCTGCGTCATCGGCGATCCCACGTTCCACGCGACGCCCCGCGTCCGGTCGTTGCCGCCGGAGCTGACGAAGGGACTCGAGTTCGACCTGGTCGTCCTCGTCGACCCCGAAGAATTCGGTACGGGCATCGAAGGCGCGGTCGACCGCTATGTCGCGATGACCCGCGCGACCCAGCGACTCGTCGTCCTCACGAGCTCCTGACGCGAGGAGGGACGCCCGGAGGCGGTCGGCGTCAGGTGGTGGCCACCAGGATGTCCTCCCCGGTCGACGGGCGCAGGCCATCGGTCCGGTCGGCGAAGTAGCGTGCGGCGAGGGCCGTTCCCGGCACATGCCGGGCCTGCGCGAAACCCGCGTCGCGGGCCAGCGCGAGGATCTCCTTCGGGGTGTAGAAGCTGCGGAACGGTGTCCCCGCCGCCTTCGCCCGTGGCCTGATCGCATCGATCGCGGGGCGGTCGGCCGCGTCGATGAGCTCGGCGGGCAGCATGAACGTCATGGCGAGCGTCGAGCCGGGCGCGAGCCCGGCGAGACGGCGCAGGTTCGCCACGTTGGCGTCATGGGTGAGGTACATGCTGACGCCCGCGCAGACGACGACAGCGGGCCGGTCGGCATCGAAGCCCGCCGCGGCCAGCCGCTCCCACCAGTCGGCGCCCGCCTCGAAGTCGACCGGCACCAGGCGCAGCGAGTCGGGGACCCCGAGGCCGAGTTCCACGAGCCGTCGGCGCTTCCAGTCCTGGGTGCCCGGCTGGTCGATCTCGAACACCCTCAGCCGGGCGGCCGACTCCGGCCTGCGCTGCGTGAAGGTGTCAAGTCCCGCTCCCAGTACGACGTACTGGGCGACGCCGAGTCCGCACTGCTCGGCAACCAGGTCCTCTATGAACCTGGCCCGTCCCACGATGGCCGCACGGAACCCGCTGGTGCCGTGCGGGTCCATGTCGGGGCGCTGCCGCCAGCCCTCATCGGGGGCCGCGAGGCGCAGTCCGACCTCGTCCTCGAACACATGGGGCGGCGCGTCGATCTGCACATGCATCGCCCGCCAGAGCGCCACCCGCACCGCGGTGCTGTCCGGCACCTCGGCCTGCTCGTCAGCCACGAATGTCCCTACTTCCACGCGGTCGGTCCCGGCGACGAGCCTAGGGGAGCCGCGGGGGAGCCGGGTCCTACTTGCTGTCCAGGAGCTGGATCAGATTGCCGCATGTGTCGTCCAGGACCGCGGTGGTGACCTGGCCCATCTCCGAGCGGGAGCCAACACCAGGCGCACGCGCAAAGGAGGCGCTTGCAATAGTGCGCGTCTGCAAGTAATGTCCTCGCATGTAAGACGCGCTTGCATCTGGATGCGGCGCTCACGCGGGGCCGCTCCGGCCCCTCCCCCCCATTACTTTCTACGTAGCCCCGCAACGGGGTTACCGGCCTTCGGAGTTG